>CATOKN010000302.1 GCA_951800425.1 uncultured Lachnospiraceae bacterium | reverse complement strand
GCCAAGAGAACCCGGCTCTTTTGTTCTGTCTAAAACAGCTACTTTCTTTACGGTCTTCGGAAGCGCCTTTACAAATGCATCCGCTACCCACGGACGGTACAGACGAACCTTCACAAGTCCGACTTTCTCGCCTTTTGCGGTCAGGTAATCGATGACTTCCTCCGCTACGTCGTTGATGGAACCCATAGCAACGATCACGCGGTCCGCATCTTCTGCTCCATAATAATTAAACAGGCTGTAATTTGTGCCAAGCTTTTCATTTACTTTGACCATATATTTCTCAACAATTGCCGGAAGCGCGTCATATACCGGGTTGCATGCTTCACGATGCTGGAAGAATACGTCGCCGTTCTCATGAGAACCGCGCATTGCCGGATGCTCCGGATTCAGCGCATGATCGCGGAATGCTTTTACAGCGTCCATATTGCACATTTCTTTTAAATCTGCATAATCCCATTTTTCGATTTTCTGAATTTCATGGGAGGTACGGAATCCGTCAAAGAAGTTGATAAACGGAACTTTTCCTTCAATCGTCGCCAGATGGGCAACCGGACTCAAATCCATAACTTCCTGCGTGTTTGTTTCGCATAACATTGCAAAACCGGTCTGACGACAGGCATATACGTCGCTGTGGTCGCCAAAAATGTTTAAGGACTGTGTCGCTACGGTACGGGCAGATACGTCAAATACGCACGGAAGCTGCTCGCCGGCAATTTTGTACATATTCGGAATCATAAGCAAAAGACCCTGAGATGCCGTAAACGTAGTGGTCAGCGCACCTGCCGCAAGGGAACCATGAACTGCGCCGGCCGCGCCCGCTTCTGATTCCATCTCTACTACTTTCACCTGATTTCCAAAAATGTTCTCCTGTCCGGCCGCAGACCACAGGTCAACCGTATCGGCCATGGGGCTGGAAGGAGTAATGGGGTAAATAGCCGCAACATCTGTAAACGCATACGCCACATGTGCCGCAGCCGTATTACCGTCCATTGACTGTTTTGCTCTTGACATTTTTTTTCCTCCTTAAATGATTAATGTTTTCAGTACTTGATTTCGACGTTATATTTCGCCGTCCTTAGTATATTACTATATAGTTCTTATGCTAAAAAATCAATACTTTCGACAACATTTTTTGTACAAATTTCAAAACCAAAACCCCTTCCTGCAATGGTATCTTACGCATTTTGCGCGCTGAAATTTCTGGTGAGCAAATCGCTGTTTTCCACAAAATCCATAATGTCCGTAAATCCCAGCTTTTCCAGAAGTTCTTTTACATACGGATTCTCCAGCGGCGTCTTATATTTCGCTTCGTCTCCATACTGATCCACAAGGCTTTTTCCCGCCTTTTTATCGTTTAAAACCTTTGGTCCCCCAACACATCCGCCGCTGCATGCCATTCCCTCAAAAAAGTTTGCTTTCGTCTCTCCTTTTTTTATTTTTTCAATCAGTTCCTTACATGCCAAAACCCCGTCTGCCTGTTCTGCTTCCACCTTTACTTTTTTATCCGGATGCATCTGTTCGACGGTCAGGCGCACCGCTTCGCTGACGCCCGACGTTCTGGCGTAAATGCGCCCCGCTCTCGAAGAATGCTCTCTAATATCTTCCTGCATCTTCTTCGGCTTTAAATTTACGGCTTCAAAAAAATCCAGAATTTCCTGAAACGTCAATACATAATCTATGGCGTCCCCGATGTCTTTTTCTCTTGCTTCTTTCTTTTTCGCCATACACGGTCCGATAAATACCGTCACCGCGTCCGGATGCAGCTTCTTTACGACTCTTCCCGCGGCAATCATGGGTGAAACGGCCCCGGGAACATGTCCCACCAAGTCCTGATAAATGTTACGAATCATGGAAATCCACACGGGACAGCAGCAGCTCGTAAGCTGAAAATCTCCCTCCTTTAAAACATGATGATCAAATTCCAGCGCCTCTTTTAAGGTCAGAATATCCGCAAACGCAGCCACTTCCACCATTCCCTGAAAACCGATTCTCTTAAAGGCCGACCGGAGCCGTCCCACGGTCACCTCTTTTCCAAACTGGCCGACAAAAGCCGGCGCAATCAGCGCGTACACCTCCTTGTCGCGATCGCACAGCACGTCCAAAACAGGATAAATCTCCTTGTTTTCCATCAAATGTCCCATTTTGCAAATATCTACGCAGGCGCCGCATCCACTGCATTTCTGAGGGTCAATATAAATTTTTCCCTGTATTTTTTCGATTGCGTCAAAGATGCAGCCGTCCCTGCACGCGCCGTCTTCCTCACAGGAACTGCAGTCCCCGGTATGAATCACCGGGGCGTAATCTTTTGGATGCAGCAGACAGTCTATGGGATGCGCGTCGTATTCTCCGGACAAATCCCGCCCTTTTTTCTGTTCCTGTTTTAAAATTTCCCGATACAGTTCCTGTAATGTTTTCATCTTGTCTCATACCTTCCTATACATAATATGTATAAGTATGGACAAAATGACACTTTTTTAAACGCCCTCTTTATGATTTTCCCAGAGACGTCTTCTTTGAAACCTCTGTTTTTTCTTCATAACAGGCAAATGCTAAATCCACCAGCTTAGGATCCGGCTTTGAGGTAAACAGGCTCACAACAGGCACTAGCACCAGACCAAAAAGCATCGCTATGGCGCCGCAGTTAATGGGA
>CATOKN010000301.1 GCA_951800425.1 uncultured Lachnospiraceae bacterium | reverse complement strand
GCCCAGCACCCAGTAGCTCTGATCCAGCAGCGCGATGGCGAAAAGGAACTTATGTTCGTCCACATTTTTGGGCACATTGGTGATAAAATACAGGGAATAGGTCTCGTCCGTCAGGGAAAAAATCATGTACAGCCGCTGCTTTCCCATTCTGGCAAACCGCTCCAGCAGCGACAGGCCGTAAAAAATATGGCGCACATTCACCATGAAGGTCATGAAAATCACCTGGACGAAGGTCACGCCGGGGGCAAAAAAATTCACCGCCAGATACTGCCCGCTTCCCGCGTAAACCAAAACGCTCATAAAAATGGCCCACAGAAAATTATAGCCTTTTTCCTGAAACATCACGCCAAAAGCCAGCCCGATAAACAAATACCCCGTCAGCACCGGTATCGTATACGGAAACGCAGTGCGAAACGCTATTCCGTATCCTCCCTTTTTTACCTGTTTCATTTCCTGTCCTTCTTTCCTGATCTGATGTCAATACACAAAATCCAAAGCTGCCGGTCTCATGTATGAATCCGGCAGCTCTTTCTTTATTTCACAGTCACTGCAATTATTTTTTTCTTACCATTTTTGCTTTTTACCGTGATTTTGCATTTTCCTTTTTGCTTTGCCCTCACAACGCCCTTATTCGTAACGGAAGCCACTTTCGGAGAGGAGGAAGCAAAGCTTAACTTTTCTTCTGCCGTAATCGGATTCCTGTTTACGGCAAGCGTTATTTTCTTTCCTTTTTTCAGCGTAATTCTGCTTTTTTGCACGATGGCAAACGACTTTAACTTTACCTTGTTTTTCTGAACGGTAATAATACAGGATGCTGTTCCCCCAAATTTAGTGAAAACGGTAATCTCTGCTTTTCCGGTTTTGTTTTTGGCTTTTAACTTTCCATTTGCCGTTACGGAAACGATATTCGGAGCAGAACTTGTCCAGGATACGACCCGATCCCCGTCTTCTAGTTTCGTAACCTTTAACGCCTTGCTTGATTTTTTCTTTTGCAAAGGCGCTTTGGATGCATTTAGCGTTACAGACGCCGCTTTTACCGTAACAATGCAAACTGCCGTAACCTCTCTTCTGCCTTTTGCAGTTGCCGTTATTTTGGCAGTACCGGGCGCTTTGGCCAGAATCGTTCCGTCCTGTAAGACTTCTGCCGCTTTTAAATTTGAGCTTACATAATCCACTCGTTTGTCCGCCGCCGAATCCGGCTTTACGGAAGCCGTAAGCGCAAAGCTTTGCGTTGGATAAAGCGAAACGCTGGTATGCGACAGCGCAACGGCAGTTATTTTTTTGTCCTGCCAGGAATCGGCGGGCTTATCCGGATCGGTCGGCTTGTCCGGATCCACTGGCTTGTCGGGATCTACCGGCTTGTCCGGGTCTACTGGCTTATCCGGATCCACCGGCTTATCCGGATTTACCGGGACTTCGCCGCCCGGGGGAATGACTGCGTCCGGTTTTCCGTCGCCGTCCATATCCACCTGCAATACAATCACCGGATTTTTTCCGCTCTCCTCTTCTTCCAACGTCACATAAACCTTTTCGTACTCGTCCGTACCTTTGACTTCCCGCCGGATTTTTTGTCCGTCTTTTTCTATCGTAATGACCGATTTCTGCTTCCCAGATACCGTAAATCCCTCCTGCTCGTCCTGCATCCGGACTGTTTCCGCCGTAGTTCCTGTAATCTGTACGGAATCCGCATATGGTTTTCCCTGATTCAAATCATAATCGATTTTAAGCGTAAAATCTCCGTTCCATTTCGGCGTCACGGCCACTGACGTCTGCGCATCCGGCGTATCGGCCGTTTCTATCACAAGATCAGCTTCTCTGGAAGCATCTGCCAAAACGCTGCTTTTATTTCCCGTCAGAGACGCCTGCATATAAGACGGAAGCCCTTTTATTTCAAGCGGCGCGCTGTTTTCATCCAGCCAGTAAAGACGTCTTTTGCCCGCGTTTTCTCCGCCTGCCGTATTTAAAATCGGGATCAAAAGATCTCCGTCCGATGCGTCTCCCGCAAGGCTTCCCTCCATCGTCCCGGAAGAAAGACCAATCGCTTCCGACAAAAAGACGGGCAATTCCGTCGTAATTTCAAACAATCTGCTGTCTTCTCCAGGCATTTCTTCCGCAGCGCTTTTTTCTTTTGCGCCTTTGTAGCCTTTTATCAACCGGTAAAAAGAATCGTCTACCTCACAATAAGTAAGCATCATATCCTGGACGCTGGATGTGTTTAAAACTCCGGCAACATAATAATTCCAGCGAACCACCAATCCATTCTCAAAAATAAATTCCAGATAGCATTCTTCGAGTTTATGATTGCAATCATAAACATAAACGGACGCCGAATTTCCCTTTCCGGCCGCATATTCATCTTTTATGCCAATCGGAAGCACTTCATGTCCGATGCCGCCTTTTTCATTTTTATCAAAAACCCCATCGAAAAATCCTGATTTTTCCGGCGCCATGGCAATCAGGCACGGCTTACCCGTCCCGTCGAGCATTTTCTTCACTGCCTGGTACAATGCTTCTTCCTCATGAGAATTTTTTTTACTAACAGTATCTACATCCATTCTAATTGTAGAAGCTTCAGGAAATATTTTATTAATTTGATGTTCTAGTTTTTGAGTTCCTGTTCCAAAATACTTTATTTTATTACTCTTACATTC
>CATOKN010000300.1 GCA_951800425.1 uncultured Lachnospiraceae bacterium | reverse complement strand
GATCCAGAAAAAAAGTAAAGGAAGGGAATAAATTACTATACTTCGTGACAACGGCAAAAATCGCTGCGCCCCAGTAAATACAAGGGATACAGCGATTTTTTCTTTTGCTAACTGTCAAAGACGGGATCTTACTACAAAAAATCAAAAAATTCAATTACGATTCGCAATTTCACGCAGATCAAAGGATATGTCCTACCCTCTTTCATTCACCAAAATCACTTCCACATCAAACCTTAAGTCCAAATCTCTGATATATTCGTTCAAAGCTCCTTTATATTTTATATACATCCTCCGGCTCCCCATGCCAAGCTTATAAAAGCTGTTCGTCAGATCAATTCCCGGCGCCTGTTTCAAATTTCTTCCACTTTTGGAAAGCTGCTTTTCAAATAGCTGCTCAATCTCCTTTTGAATGGCTTCCCCCTCTTTGCTCCCCGTTTCCATATTTTTTTCCACGACCGCCTCAAGCTTGATTTTACAATGATACTCTGCGCTGCTTCCTTCTGGAAAATCATCTTTTTGCACAATCCGGTTAATAGAGATGGCCGTTTTATCCTCCAGTGTAAACGCCAGCTTTTTTAACTTGCCCTGACACAAATAGGACAACACTGCTTCGTTTACGCCGACTTCCCCTTTTGGACGTCCGCCGGAAATGGCGTAATAATTCCGAATAACCGGAATTCCGCCCTCTTTAGCAAGGACTGGAACAAGCAAAAGCTGCTCCTGATTCTGTGTTTCATTTAATAAATCGCCAAGCGTCACCGTATCTTTCAGCTTATAATCCTCCCTGCTGTCAAGCATTTCCTCCAGATAGCTCCCGATGGCAGCGTCGAGATTTTCATCCAGCTTCATAATTTCCGCGGCGTTTTCCGCAAAAAACAGCAGCGTATTTCGGGCAATCAGATTTTCCTTATTGCAGATTTGAAGAAAATTTGTCAAAGAAGCGTCGTCCTCCACAAAATCCTCCGATAAAATCAAGGCTTTCATATGGTTATAATCCAAAACCTTATTTGTATTGTTGGCATATTTCGAAACGCCGGTAAAAAAATCTTTTTCTTCAATAAAAAAATCCGTACCGCTTGGACTGTCCGCATTTTCATTTGCAACCGCAGACAAATCCTGAAATTTGAAGCTGATCAGACAGGAGCCGTCTTCTTCATCAATCCCCATTGCCAGCGGAAATTTCCTGTTTTCCAATTCCTGCGTGCTGCATCCGTAGCACATGGTCAAAGCAAAAAAAAGCAAAAGACATGGAACCATCCGTTTTCCTTTTCCTCTGAGCTTCACGCACAAAACAGCCAGCAGCGGCAGCAGCGCCATATACGGCGTTGCCGCATACAAAAACGCACGGCCCAGCGCCTTTGTAAAATCCGCCGAGCGATAGCTTGCCACGGAAATTCCAAAAACCACAGCCGCCGCAATCGCAATCCATACGCCCGCTTTTTTTCCGGACACCGCTTCCTTTAGATTTTCCGCCGCGTAAAACATACTGCTGCTTAACAGGGCAAATACCGTAAAAAACCAGATCGCCACCATCAAAGCGTCCTGTCTTTGAAAAAATCCGCCGGGAACCTGAATCATACTCATCAGCGTTACGGCAGGATATTCCAGAGTCTGCATGCCAGCCGTTCCGAAAATCCCCTGCAAAGCCGCATAAAGCGCAAGCAGCACAAATCCTCCAAACAAAACGGCTCCCATACAGGCGCCGCGTATGGATTCCTTTTTTTTCGCAAAAGGAGCCAGAAACAGCGCGACTCCTCCAATTGAAAATACCATAAATCCAAAATAGCTTCCGCGCAAAATCCCGTCCGCACTGTTCACATACAGAGGAAACAGACGGGGAACCTCTACGTCTCTTGCCGCCAGAAATAACATAAGAAACAGCGGAGCCATCAAAAACCAGAACAAAATTTCATAAATTCTCGCCCTGCCCTCAATGCCCTGAAAAATTCCATAAACGGCAAGAAGCAAAATCCCGGCCACAATCCAGTAAAACGATTGATCCTTTAACAGCTCCGTAATAATCAGATGCCCGAAAATATATGCGCAATAACCGCCCAGACATAAATAATACAATACATACAAAAGCAGCGCCGCCGTGCCGATGATTTTCCCAAACGCCCGTTTCAAATACTGCGGATAGCTCTCTCCCTCTTCCATCGTCGTAATCGCCCAGCCAACCAGCGCGCAGTAGATAAGCCCGGCTGCCATTCCCGCTATAATAGCCGCCATTGCATTTTTTCCGGCGTACTCCGCAAGCGCGGACGGCAGCAGCAGCGTGCCGATTCCGAGCAAATCGTAGGTGAGCAGACGAAACATCTGTCGTTTTGAGATTTTATTATTTTTTGAAAACATCCGTACCCTTCTTTCTCAAACGTATTCTCTGATTTCTTTTTGCATAGATGGGACGCCGGCGCATAATAAATAACGGCATCCGGATTAGGGAATCCCTTTCGTCTTCATAACCGTTTAAATCCGCTCCCACAAACGGCATAAGATACGGTATGCCAAAGCTTTTCAAATGGGAAAGATGAACCAAAAGCAAAAGCAGTCCATACAAAAATCCGTAAAAGCCAAGCCACGAGCATAAAAAGATATATCCAAATTTTAAAATCCGAAACGCAGACGCAAATTCTTCATTTGGAATGGCAAAAGAACACAGCGCGGTAAACGCCACAACGATTACGACAATCGGAC
>CATOKN010000299.1 GCA_951800425.1 uncultured Lachnospiraceae bacterium | reverse complement strand
GGCCTGGAGGGAAACCTCTGGCACAGCTATCTGGCGTATCTTTTGGTCAATCATGAAAACGCATACAGCGTTGCCTGTGAAATACGGGGCGAGGCGAAAGGAACGATTGGCAAAATCGCGCGGCATGATTTTATGATTTTCAAAGAGCTGTTTGATTTTGATTTTCATAAGCTGAAAGAGCTTGGCGTGTTTGGCGTTGATTTGATTGAAAATTATGAGGCGAAAAGCGCGGTGGGAAAGGCGCTGCATGT
Source organism: uncultured Lachnospiraceae bacterium (assembly GCA_951800425.1). Taxonomy (GTDB): domain Bacteria; phylum Bacillota; class Clostridia; order Lachnospirales; family Lachnospiraceae; genus Roseburia_B. The sequence goes on along the minus strand of CATOKN010000299.1, from coordinate 2,515 downwards.
CCGCATCGCAAACAGGATCTGTGCGCTTGCCAAAGCGCTTGCCAAAGCAAAAGATGCAGACGAATTTCAAAGAGCCGTCACAGAGTTTTATCATGATTTCGGGGTAGGCAAGCTTGGACTTCACAAAGCGTTTCGCGTCGAGCATACCGAAAAAGGAGCCAAAATCGTTCCGGTTGCAAATATCGCGCACGTCAGATTAGACGATCTGGTCGGATATGAAATTGCAAAGAAAAAGCTGACGGACAATACGGAAGCGTTTCTTTTGGGCAGACGCGCCAACAACTGCCTTTTGTACGGAGACGCGGGAACGGGCAAATCTTCCAGTATAAAAGCCATTGCAAACCAGTATTATGACAGGGGGCTGCGTCTGATTGAGCTGTATAAGCATCAGTTTCAGGATTTGCACGACGTCATCCGTCAGATCAAAAACCGCAATTACAGGTTTATCATATATATGGACGATCTTTCTTTCGAGGATTTTGAAGTGGAATATAAGTACTTAAAAGCAGTGATTGAGGGCGGCATGGAAAAGAAGCCGGAAAATATATTGATTTATGCCACTTCCAACAGAAGACATCTGATTCGTGAAAAATTTTCGGATAAAGCGGAGCTTTTGGATGATTTGCACAATAACGATACCGTACAGGAAAAATTATCCCTTGCGGCCAGATTTGGCGTGCAGATTTATTTTGGGGCGCCGGACAAAAAAGAATTTGAACAGATTGTAAAAACGCTTGCCGGCGTACAGCAAATACGGATGGGAGAGGAGGAATTGTTGTCAGAAGCGAATAAATGGGAGCTGGGTCACGGCGGGCGTTCGGGAAGAACGGCACAGCAGTTTATCGATTATCTGTCAGGAAAAGGAGGGGACAAATGAAAATTTTTGCAGCAATTTACATCGGCTCCTACGAAGTGAGCTTAAAAATATTTGAGCTTGCGCAAAAAAAGCCCATCCGTGAAATGGATCACGTAAGAGCCAGAATTGAAATTGGCAGGGACGCGTATCAGAAAGGATACATTGATTACGAGCGGATGGAAGAACTGGGAAATATTCTTTCGGAATACAAAAAGATTATGGAGAGTTATCGGACAAATGACTATACGGCTTACGCGGGAGCGGCGTTTCGCGGCGTCAAAAATGAGATGTTCGTCATAGATCAGCTTTACATCCGTACGGGAATCCGCATACAGGTGCCAAGCAATTCGGAGCATCGGTTCATCGGGTACAAATCTGTGGCGTTTCAGGAAGAATTTAACGAAATGACGAAGCAGGGAACCGCCGTCGTCGACGTGGGAGGCGGAAATCTCCAGATAACGCTGTTTTCGGACGGCAAAGTGATTACGACGCAGCATATGGTGCTTGGAACGCTGAAACTGCGGGAACAGCTTTCCAGTATCAAAAATGATGTGTCCCATTACGAAAATCAGCTGGAAGAGCTGGTCAATAAAGATCTGGAAGTGTTCAAATCTTTATATCTGAAAGATTATAAAATCAAATACGTGATTTTCATGGGCGAATATATCATGGAGCTGATGAAGAAAGTAGAGAAGAAAGGCAATAAAGTCGTCAGCGCGGAAAAGTTTGTGAAGTCCATGCGCAAATTATATAAAAAAAGCGCGGAGCAGATTGCGAACGAACTGGAGCTGGAAAATGAAAACGATCCGCTGCTGGTGCCTTATATCGTAGTGTATACAAGGCTTGCAGAAGAATTAAACGCAGAAGAAATCTGGGCGCCAGGGTATAACGTCAGCGACGGCATGGCCTATGATTATGCGGAACGGCGCCGCATCATAAGACCTACGCATGACTTTAACGAAGATATTATTTCCGCGGCAAAAGAGCTTTCCAGGCGGTATGAGGGATTTTCTCCCCATATCGACGCGCTGACCGAAATGTCGTCGCTTATTTTTGACGCTATGAAAAAAATGCACGGCATGGGAAAGCGGGAGCGGCTGCTTTTGCAGACGGCGGCGATCCTCCATCACTGCGGCAAATACGTCAGCTTGGCGCATGGGCCGGAATGCGCCTACAGCATCATCATGGAATCGGAGATTATTGGCCTGTCCCATTTGGAGCGGGAGATTGTGGCCTGCGCAGTGCTGTACAATACGTATCCGCTGGATGATTATGAGAAGCTGGCGGACCGGCTGGATGAGGCGGGCTACATGACGGTGGCGAAGCTTTCCGCGATCCTTCGCGTCTCCAACGCAATGGACAGGAGCCATAAGCAGAAATTTAAAAATGTAAAGGCCACGATTCGGGGCAGGCAGTTAGTCATCACGATAGAAACCGTGGACAATATTGTTTTGGAAAAGGGGCTGTTTGACGTAAAGGCGGTATTTTTCGAGCGCGTATTTGGCTTAAAGCCGGTGATTCGGGAAAAACGCGTATATAATTAGAGGTGGGAATGATGGAGAAAGAGAAAAATTTTACAAATTCGGATTATTTTGAGAATAGGGAGCTAAGCTGGCTGAAATTCAATGCCCGCGTCTTAAATGAAGCGAGGGATAAGTC
>CATOKN010000298.1 GCA_951800425.1 uncultured Lachnospiraceae bacterium | reverse complement strand
GTATCCAGGACGCAAAAATCAATCTTTGTTATTCCCCTTAGCCCATCAATCGTATTTTGTAGTATTTGATTTGAAATCATATCCCGCGCTCCTTCTCCAAAATAAAAATTCCTATGAAACATTTTAAGCTAAAATCACAAAAAAAGAAAGAGAAAATACAATATTTTTATGCATTTTCTCAAATTCTCCCGTATTCTATAAAGCCTTCGCCTAAAACTTCCCTTGCGTTAGATACGATTACAAAGGCCTTTGCATCAAGTTTAGCCACAATTTCTTTCAAATCTACAATTTCCTTTTTGGATACGACGCAGTAGAGAATGCATTTCTCGTTTTGCGAATACATTCCTTTTGCATGAAATCCTGTTACGCCGCGATTTAACTGCTCCATCAAAACTTTTGCCATCTCGTCATAATGGTCCGTAATAATATACGCGGCTTTGGAAAATTTCATGCCTTCCATCAATGCATCCGATACCTTAGAAACAATATAAATTGCAATTACCGCATACAGTCCCGTCTTTAATCCAAACGCATACAGACCGGCCAGCACAACCATCCCGTCAATCACCTGCATAATCTGTACGACGGAATAATGGCGCAGTTTTTTCTGAATCAAAACCGCCATCAAATCCGTACCGCCCGTCGTCGCTCTTGCCAAAAGAACGAGCCCGATGCCGACGCCGGAAATGACGCCTCCAAAAACGGCTGCAAGCAGCGGATCCTGCTGCGCCATATCCATAGATGGGATCAGATAAAGCCAGGCCGAAAGCAAGACCGTAGCGATTCCGGTTCTCCCGACAAACCGCTTTCCCTTTACTTTTAACGCAATCAAAAAAACAGGAATGTTCAGCGCCAGATTTGTCAGCCACAAAGGAATGCCGCCCGAAACAAAAGATAAGCTCGCAAGCTTTGCAATAATCGCGATTCCGGTAAATCCTCCCGTGACCAGTCCGGACGGATCGTAAAACCATTGAATCCCAAGTCCCATACAGCCCGTTCCGGCCAAAATCAACAGATAATCTGCCCAGGGCGGCTTTTTGCCCAACCATTTTATCATTTATTTTCTGCCCTCGTTTATATTTTGCCTGTATTTGGACATGGAATGGCGCAGCCTCCCCCGCAAGGCCAGCTTCTTAAGCGTTCGTTTCACCTGGACTTTCTCCCGGTTCTGGCAATAAGAATCCCGGATGCCGTACCACACGCTCGTCCCGATTTTATCTTTATGAGTCAGAATAAATTCTTCCTCAACCGGAGAAGTCAGCGCAGAAATTACAATATCCGGCGTCGCCCCGTTGATCTCGTTGACAATGTTATCCATATCTTCCGCGCTCTCTTCGAGCGCAAAGCTTCCCACTGCCTGAAATCTTGCGGCCAGCCCGGAAAAGTATTCCTGCATCTGCTCCACCTGCAGATTTGTCATGGCAATCAGAAATACGCGCTTTTGTCCGCGAACCGTACGTTTGAGCAATTCACGCAGGAAATCCTGTTCCCGGATTTCCCGCATGCGCTGCGCCGTGGCGTTTCCCGTCTCCGTCAGAATTTCACATTCCCCTACGATGCTTAAATCCACATGCTTCAGACAGTCTTTGATTACGGCGCATTCCCCCGACGCAATCATTTGCTCCATTGTCACAGTTTCTATAATATTTAAAGACGTACTGCCAAGAAACGTATCGAGCCGAAGCAGCGATTCCCTGACCGTATAATTATCCACGCATATACCCAATATATCAATTTTTTTGTTATCAGCCATTTTTCCATACCCTGATTTTACTTAGTTTTTACATTTTTTGCAAAATATATGTATGCAGTATAACAAAAAGATACATGCATTTCAATAAAAATCGTCTTAACCCAGTTTCCAGACCTCGTCGTTATACTGCGCAATCGTCCTGTCTGAGGAGAAAAATCCTGCCTTGCTGATATTGATCAGCATTTTTTTCGCCCATTCCTGACGGTTTTCATATTCTGCCAACGCCTTTTCTTTCTCTTCCACATAAGATTTAAAATCCAGCAGCGTCATAAACCAGTCTTTGTTTAACAATTCGTCATAGAGACGCTTTAAATTTTCTTTTTGGCCAATGCGAAGCATCTCGTCGCTGATGATAAAATCTACCGCGCGCTTAATATCTTCTTCTTTGTCATAAAAATCTTTTGATACATAATCTTCTTTCTCGTAATGGCGAATTACCGCTTCGCTTGATTCTCCGAAAATATAAATATTTTCTTTTCCTACCAAATCTGCGATTTCGACATTTGCCCCGTCCATCGTGCCAAGCGCCACCGCGCCGTTTAACATAAATTTCATATTGCTGGTCCCGCTTGCCTCTTTGGAAGCCAGAGAAATCTGCTCATGAATATCGGCCGCGGGAATCAGTTTTTCAGCCAGAGTCACATTATAATTTTCTACCATTACGACCTTTAAATAAGGAGATACTTCCGGGTCGCGATCAATGAGCTGCTGCAGACAGAGAATCAGATGGATGATGTCTTTTGCAATAATATACGCCGGAGCCGCTTTTGCTCCAAAAATCACGGTAATCGGCGTTACAGGCTTTTTCCCCGCCTTGATTTCGAAATATTTATGTATTACGTAAAGCGCGTTCATCTGCTGCCGTTTGTACTCGTGCAGACGTTTGATTTGTATATCAAAAATAGAATCTTCGTTTAATTCAATTCCCTGCGTTTTCTTTAAATACTCTTTTAATTCCAGCTTACAGCCATGCTTTACGTCTGCAAGGCGTCCAAGGACTGCCGCATCCTCTGCAAACGCCGCCAGTTTTTCCAGCTCGTTCGCATC
>CATOKN010000297.1 GCA_951800425.1 uncultured Lachnospiraceae bacterium | reverse complement strand
CAAATGTGGGCGTCTGAATATCCCGATAACCGTAACTGTGGAACACATTGCCGATCTGCTCCTCCACCGTCAGTTTGGCGGCATATTCTTCCCCGTAAATGTCTCTTACGCCCTCCGGCGTATGTAATAATTGATTTTTCATTTCCGCTTCGTTTCTCCGTTTCTGTTTTAAAATACAACCATTCGCTCTGACACTTTAATGCACTGCCATGCTACTATGAATTGCCCGCAAAGTCAATCCCTGTTTTTCAAATCTTTCTGAATTCCTTCTAAATAGGGAATTAAAATTCCGCCCTGATACCGCAGAAAAAACGCCGGATTCAGCTCCTCATAACGAAAGCTTTTGCGTCCGCCATCTTTCATCCTCTGCCAAAACTGCTTCAGCAAAGAAAACGTCAGGTAATAAAATTCATCCCGTTTCGTATAGGAAATCAAGAAAAACGCAATTCCTCCCTGCTTTTCAAACTGCTCCATAAATTCTACCTGATGCGCGTGGATATTTGCAAGCGGAAACGTATCCGTATGGCATTCTTTTGCATCAAAGCAGACCGGAATCCCCTGTACCGCCCCGATATAATCCACCGTACTCTTTTGATCAAAATAGGCCAGCGTAATATGTCTGCTTGCTTTGTCAATTTCAATTGGCGTTATCGGAGTAGGGATTTTCTGAATCAGCGCCAGTCCATGCTCCTGATATTTTTCATTCGTGCGGTTAATATATTCTTCCAGTGCGGAGCCGCGAAGCCCTCTGCTGTTCCAGGTCGCCATTTACTCCTCCTGCGGTACAGTCTGTTTTTGTTTTGCGCCGAATTTTTGCATTGCCTTTAAAAAATCAGACGGAAGAGGAGCCGTAATTTCTGTTCCATCTTCCAGACAAACCCGAAATGCATGCAAAAGCACCCGGAAAATCCCTTTCTGCCTGGACGCCCCATATTTTATATCTCCCACGACGGGATGGCCGACAGAAGCCAAATGCGCCCGAATCTGATGCGTACGTCCCGTAATAAGCTCCACTTCCAGCAACGCCGCATTTTCATAATTACAAATCGGCTGGTACTTGGTTTCCACAAATTTATCCGTCTCCGCTATTTTTTCTTCAGAAATAGATACGCGGTTCATACTATCTTCTTTGTGTAAAAAGCCTTTCAGATAGCAGGCTTTTTCCATATTTCCTTCTACAATGCATCGGTAATATTTGGAAATCGTTCTCTTCTTTAAAGCATCCGACGTCTCCTGCAGTCCCCTTAACGTCTTTCCCGCAAGCAAAATTCCCGACGTATTCCGATCAATCCGGTTGCAGACGGACGGCCGAAACGTCCGCAGCTCTTCTTTCGTTGTATGCCCTTTTTTTAAAAGATAAGAAATCAAATATTCGTTTGCGGAAATATCCTCCGGTTTTGCTTTCTGAGACAACATGCCGGAAGGCTTGTCTATCACAAGCAAATCTTCACTTTCATATAAACTAGTAAACGGAAGCGCATCCAGATCCACCTCCGGGAGCCCAGCTTCCAAATCCTCAGATTCGGAAAGAGCGGAGAATTTCTGAAAAGTTTCCTCCGATAAATAAAGCTTTACCTGATCTCCGCAGTTTAACTTTTCTCCTCCGGCCGCTTTTCGATCATTTAATACAATATTCTTCTTTCGAAGCATTTTATAGAGAAAGCCTGCCGGCGCATTGCACAGCAGTTTTTTTAAATATTTGTCAAAGCGCTGTCCCGCTTCGTTATTCTGAATCAAAAATTCACGCATGATGGCCGCCTTTCCGTTCTTTCTTCTTATGCACGTTGCGAATTGTCTTTTTCTTCTTACCGCGTGCAGAAACCTCTTTTTTCGGAACTGACGCTCCTTTTTCCGGACGAATCAGGCATTTTTTATCAAATCCAATTAAATCGGTTCTTCCCGCTTTCTCAAGGGCTTCTTTCACAAGCCTGTAATTTTTCGGATCGCGATACTGGATCAGCGCCCGCTGCATTGCTTTTTCATGCGGATTTGACGCTGTATAAACTTTCTGCATCGTACGCGGATCCAGTCCTGTATAATACATACACGTGGATATTGTGGAAGGCGTCGGATAAAAATCCTGCACCTGCTGCGGCGCATGCCCAGAATCCCGCAGAAATTCGGCCAGCTCTACAGCTTCTTTTAGCGTAGAGCCCGGATGGGAAGACATCAGGTATGGAACCAGGTACTGTTTCTTTCCCAGTTGTTCATTCATTCGTTCATAAGCTTTTGCAAAACGATGGTAAATTTCCGCAGGAGGCTTTCCCATTTTTTCAAGCACCGCATTGCTGATATGCTCAGGCGCGACTTTTAACTGTCCGCTGATGTGATGTTCGCACAATTCCCGCAAAAATGTCTGATCCGAATCCAGCATCAAATAGTCAAACCGAATGCCAGAACGGATAAATACTTTTTTCACTTTTGGAAGGCTTCTGAGTTTTTTTAACAAAGAACGATAATCCGCATGCTCTGCTTTTAAATTTTTACAAGGCGCAGGAAACAGGCATTGCCTTTTCGGACATGTTCCTTCCGTCGTCTGCTTTTGACAGGAGGGATTTCTAAAATTTGCCGTAGGGCCGCCCACATCATGAATATAACCCTTAAAATCCGGCTCATTTGTAAATTCTTTTGCTTCCTCCAGGATAGACGCATGGCTCCTGGCCTGTATGATTCTGCCCTGGTGAAACGTCAGGGCACAAAAATTACAGCCGCCAAAGCATCCGCGGCTGCTCGTCAGACTGAATTTCACCTCGCTGATTGCCGGAATCCCTCCGGACGCCTCGTAAGAGGGATGATACGTCCTCA
>CATOKN010000296.1 GCA_951800425.1 uncultured Lachnospiraceae bacterium | reverse complement strand
GTCATGATGAGTTATATGATGTTTGCTCCGGTTGCTTTTCTTACGGTATTTGCCTATCTGGTTCTTGTGGCGAAGCGGGAGGGCAAAATTCTTTCCCGCAGAAACGTATTTCTGGCGCTTAAGGTGTTTTTGCTTCCGACGGTGCTGGGACTGTATTATTGTCTGTATGGCTTTTTTATTTCTTCCGGCACAAGCATTGCGGGAGCGTTATCGAATCAGGGAGGAATCTACACGGAATTGTATATGGATTTTTTCTGGACAATTTTTCCGGTTCTGTTTATTTTGGTGCATACGGCAAAGAAGCGGCGGCTTACGCCGGACGTTATGTTTTTCCTTGCGTTTTTCGGATTTACCGGGGTGATGCTTCTATTGACGCTGACGCACCGCGTTTCGACATATTACTACTATAAAACGTATTATCCGTTGTGGATGTTCTGCTGGGTTTTGACGATGAGAGCGGTTTCCGTCATGCTTCAGGAGGCGAAAGAGACGCTGACGTCGTACTGTATGCTGGTGATTTTGTTTGCCGTATTGTGTTATGGAAAAGTAGAATATAAGATTTTTACTTCTACGGAAAAGATTACCGGAGCAATGCACAGCCCGGCCTTTTTTACCCTGTATCAGATTGACTGGTCTTTTATCGCGTCTGAACATGAGGGGCTGCCGGACTATGTGTTTGATTTGTTCCAGTATGTGCAGGATAATCTTTCTGAAGAAAAAATGGTGCCTCTTATGGTAGAGCGGAGCGATTATGGGCAGACTTATCTGTATGAGGGCGCGACCGGATATGATTTTCCTGATTTTTATGAATGGCGACATACGACGGAAGAATTGCGTCAGGCATATTATGACTGGGATATTCGCTATACGGTGATGATGAAAGGCACGCAGTTTGAAAAAGATCATGGAGAAGCGACGTTGTCATCCGACGCCGTTGAAGTGATTTTTGAAAATGAGGCGGGGTACGTTCTTGCAATTGATTTATAAAAGGAGAATGGATGGGAACAGACAAGGCATTGAGAAAACAAATCGAGCAGGAAAAGGAAAAAATATCCACAGATTTGGGGGATTTTGCGAAGTTTCTGGCATATACCCATGACGACGGGCCGGATGATGTGGAAGAGGAGCCAAAACGTCATGGGATTCGAAAATTAAAGGGCACGCCTGTGTGGACGCTTTTATATCCGGCCAGAAAAGGATACCGCGCGTTAAAATTCCTGGGTCAAAACGGAGCGTTTGGCGTATATCAGAAAGCCGAAAACGCTATGGCGAACAGCCGTTATGTCAGACGGAAGGAAGCCAGAAAATTTCTGACAAAAATTATGCCGACAGAAGAAGAAAAGCAAAAGCAGAGCATGCGCAGGTTTTCAAAAGAAATAAAAATCAGCGTGCTGGTGCCGCTTTATAATACGCCGGAGCAGTTTCTTCGGGATATGATTGTATCTGTTATAGAGCAGACGTATGGGAACTGGGAGCTTTGCCTTGCGGACGCTTCGGACAAAGCGCATGGTTTTGTCGGGGAAACGGTCGCTGAATACGCGAAAAAGGATGCCCGGATCGTATACAAAAAATTAGAAAAGAATGCCGGAATTGCAGAGAATACAAATGCGTGCATTCAAATGGCTTCCGGCAATTACCTGGCGTTGTTTGACCATGACGATATGCTGCATCCGTCTGCGTTGTATCAGTGTGCGAAAGTGATTGAAAAAGAAGGCGCGGATTTTATTTATACGGACGAGGTGACGTTTGAGGGCGGAGATCTTCAAAATATTGTGACGTATCACTTTAAACCGGATTTTTCCGTAGATAATTTAAGGGGCGTAAATTATATCTGCCATTTAAGCGTATTTCAAAAGACGCTTTTGGAGCAGGTGGGGAATTTTCGGCCGCAATATGACGGAAGCCAGGATCACGACATGATTCTGCGTCTGACGGATGCGGCGGAAAAGATTTGTCATATACCCAAAGTCCTCTATTTTTGGAGAAGCCATAAAATGTCGACTTCTATGAATTTAAATTCCAAATCTTACGCCGTTGCAGCAGGAAGAAGGGCGGTAAGCGATGCGGAAAACAGGAGAGGCTATCCGGCCGCGGTACACAGCGCGCAGATTTGTAAAACGCATTACCGCATGAAGTACGAGACGGGAGAGCCAAAGGTATCCGTGATTATTTACGGAACGGGAAGCGCGTCAAAACAGGCGGTCCATACGGCGGCCGCAGTAGAAAAGATTGCTTCTTATGCAAATTATGAGATATGCTTTGCGATGTCGCAAAAGGAGCTGACGGAGGAGATTTTACATGCGGATTCGGCGTATCTGCTGTTGCTTGCGGCAGGAGCCGCGCCGATTACGCCCGGATTTATAGAAGAGCTTTTGATGTTTGCCCAGCGAAAAGACGTAGGGCTTGCGGGAATGCAGGTTTTAGACGAGAAAGATTTGATTTTAAGCTCCGATATTGTGATTGGAAATACGCCCGATACGCTGGCGGTGGAAATCAATCGGGGAGGCCGTTATGACGCGCCGGGATATATGGGAAGAAATTATTATGCCCATAATGTTTCCGCCATTTCCGGATGCGCATGTATGGGGGAAAGAGAAGAGCTAGGGCTTCTCTGGAATCAGGGGACGGCAAAGACTTTTTTTGGGAGAATGCTCGAAATTTGCTTTTTGCTGCGCAGAGACGACAGACAGATTGTATTAAATCCCTATGCGTTGTGCCGGATGGCAAAGGACGGATGGAAAGAGGAACTCAGCGCGGCGGATCAACAGAATATTATGGATACGTATCGCGCACAGATTTTGAGGCAGGATCCATTTTATAACGAAAACCTTTCCCTGGAG
>CATOKN010000295.1 GCA_951800425.1 uncultured Lachnospiraceae bacterium | reverse complement strand
CGCCAAGGACGCCGCTGATTTCTTTTAGCGTCAGTTCCTCATAATAATAAAGTTCAATAACTCTTCTTTCTTTCTCCGTCAGAAGCTCCAGCGTATCTTTCAGGACTTTTTTTAACTCGTCTTCCTGCACCTGCTCTTCCGGCTGTATAAAATGAGAATTGCCTCTGGCATCCATGACAGGTTCGCTTCCCTGTTCCACATATTCGTTCAAAGAAACGATATTTGTTATTTTAAGCTGTGACTGCCATGTCAAAAGCTCTTCTTCTGATATTCCTATTTCTAACGCCACTTCTTCTTCCGTCGCGTTTTTTCCTGTCCGCATCTCTACCTGTTTGATCGCTTCATCCAGCTTTTTCTGCTTTTGCCGGACTGTCCTTGGAATCCAGTCCATTTTTCGAATCTGATCCAAAATAGAGCCGCGGATTCGGAGGCTTGCATATGTTTCAAATTTTACATCTTTCTGAAAATCATACTTATCAATGGCGTCAATCAATCCAAAGATGCCATATCCTACCAGATCATCGTATTCCACATTATATCCAAGATACATGCTGAGTCTGCCCGCCACAACTTTGACCAGCGGCGCGTACTCCAGGATAATCTGCTCCCGTATTTCCGGTGAGGGATTTTTCTGATAAGCTTCCCATAATTTTTCCTTGCCCGTCATCTTCATATCAAGCTCCCGTTGCCAATCTGATTATTCTCTGATTTCGTCTTCTTCCGTATGTTCCTCTTCTTCCAGCTCCCCGTCTTCCTCCGAACCATTCTGTTCTTTGGAAGCATCTGTTCCATCTTCAGACATTTCTTTAAAATTCATATTAATAATCACGCTGGCTACTGTGCCAATTGCAAAAAAGATAATACATACAATTACAAACCTCTTTGCAAAAACCACGGTATCCACGCCTTGTACAAATGACATAATGCATGTCACAAATCCGGCAATTAAAGCTAAAACTGCAGGTATTGATTTCGTATTCATCTTCCACTCCTCCAATGCCGGCTTTATATTATTTTAATCGGCTTTCCGATTGCCTTAATATAAAACTCCCCTGTATCACAATGCAACTCTACGGTACGCCCATAATTTAACCCCGTATCTTCCGCTATCAAACGAATTCTAAGTTCTCTTAGCTTCGCCTTAGCGGCAAGGGCATTCCTCTCTCCTACATTGCCCACGTTAGACATGCCGCTGACCTGAAACATCTTGGCGCCCCCGGCGATTTTGGAAACCAGACGGTTTCTGTTCGCCCCCGCCCGAATCACCTGCTTCAGCAGTTCGTCAATCCCCGTATCTGCAAATTTTGCAATATTGCTGTTGTTTCTCATCTGCGTGCTGTCCGGAAGCATATAATGCACCAAGCCGCCAATTTTCGTAACCGGGTCATAAAAAGTCAGACCTATGCAGGAACCAAGACCGATTGTCGTTATAATATCCGGCGACTTGCAAATATTTAAATCCGCCATTCCAACTTTTATAACTTTGCTCATTTCTCCTCTCCCCTTATAGTGAAAGACCAAGTGCTGTTAATATTTTTTCGTAAGAATCCTGTTCCGGCATTAAGATAAAGAAGCCGTTAATCATAACGTCGTCTCCAAACTCTGTCTGAATCAAGAGCGCGTTATCTCCAAACTGTCCAAACTGAATTGCCGGAACGCTTAAAATCGACGCCGCCATATCTACTGCAATATGGGGAATGGACGGCGTAATCACCAGATTGGTCATCGTTGACAGCGCATTCAAATAAGAAGCCGCAATAATATTTCCAATCTCCTTTAACGCGGATAAATCCATCTCGTCGAACTGGCTCTCATAATCGGAATCTCTTCCCATCAGCTTATTGACAAGAAACTGCGCGGAATCCATTTTCATCAAAAACATCATGCTGCCGTCAATATCCGACTGCACTTCGAGAAAAATTCCAACGATGATTTCATCCTCCGGACAAATGGCTGAGCCAAGTTTGGACACTTCTAACAGTTCCACTTTTGGCACGTTCATATCAATCCGGATGCCCAGCATGGAAGCAATTGCCGTCGTCGCATTTCCGGCCCCAACATTTCCAATTTCCCTTAAAACGTCAACGTATCTGTCGTTGACCTGTTCCAATGTGAATTTTCCCATTCCTTCCCTCCATATTCTATCTTATTATCATGCACCGGCAATTGCTTTTATATCAAGCAAAAAAATCTGCTCTTCTCCATATTGCCCGGTACCTGTCACAAATTCTCTTTGGTATCCTTTTTCCTCTTCCGTCAATACGGCCATGCCGTCCACCCGGTCCACAATTATGCCAAGGCTTCCTGAATCTCCTATCTTTAGAATAACAATTCGGGAATCATCTGTAAAGAGGGCATCTTCAAGTTTCATCCGCAAACGAAGACTCATTACCGCCACAACTTCACCCCGAAGATGGAGAATTCCTTTATAATACGGCTGCGCTCCCGGAACTCTGGCGATATCCGTAATACGAACCACATTGTCCACACAGACAATATCAATGCCGTACCGCTCGCTCCCACATGCTACAAGAAGATGCTGTTTTGCTTTTTTTCCGTTGGCCGGAACATGCGTTTTCAGTTTCAACACCTCCTACATCAATGCATTGACATCCAGAATCAATGCCATTTCTCCATTTCCCAGGATTGTCGCTCCGCTAATCCTTTTGTCTGATTTTATAAAATTACCCAGAGACTTGATTACAATCTCCTGCTGGCCAATCAGACGATCCGCCACAAGCCCGGCATATTTTCCGCCTTTCTTTATTACAATCACTTTATACGTTTTCTTTTCCTCTTTCAAAGGCTTAATATCAAGCAGACGATCCAGCGGAATCAAAGGG
>CATOKN010000294.1 GCA_951800425.1 uncultured Lachnospiraceae bacterium | reverse complement strand
CCGTATCGTTTCGGAAAGTAAGCTACAGCGATTTGGGAAACAGAATGAGACATACGCTTTTTTTTCATAAAAAGAAAGCGTCTGATACAGAGCCGGATGGAAATAAAGATGATGATTTCAATTCTATAAAAAAGGCGGGAAGCATATGAGATTAACGGCAGAAGAAGTATCGAAAGTAGAATCCATTTTGGAGGAATTTAAGGAGACAAAAGAAGCGGAGATAATGAAGAGGTGCATTCAGCATGGCAGAATTTCAACCTATGATCATGTGTGCAGCGTCGCTTTGCTCAGTTTCTATTTGAATCGGCGCTTTCATCTTGGCGCGTCTGATTCCGAGGTTGTTCGCGGCGCGTTTTTGCATGATTTTTATTTGTATGACTGGCACAAAAACGGCTATGTCGGACGTTTTCATGGATTTCATCATCCGGCGATTGCCTTGAAAAATGCTGAGCAGCTCTATGAATTGACTTTGGTTGAGCGAAATATCATCGAGAGCCATATGTGGCCGCTTACCCTGTTTTCCGTTCCAAAATGCCGCGCAGCTTTTCTGGTATGCCTGGCAGATAAGATTTGTTCCTGCCGTGAAATTTTTACGCAAAAAGATGCGGCTGTCCGGACAAATTCATTTTAGATGGAGGATGCAGGGATGGGATATGCGGAAGTGCTTGCACTGATTACGTTGTTTCTGGGCGTTTATCTGTTCTTTTTTCTGCGCCGTTTGTTTCGGTTTTATGGAATGGATGTGAAGAAAAAAAGCAATATGGCATGGATTGCTCTTTTTGCCGGAGTTCTTGCGTTTTATGGTCGGAATCTGTTTCGTACCGGTTCTGTTATTTTTTTACACGGGGTACTTCTTTCTATGGCTTCCGATGTATTTGCGCTGCTTGTGCGCGGAATTTGTCGAAAAATGCCGAAAGGAAAGAAATACGCTGTTTGTAAAAAAATATATCAATGCGGCGTACTGCCCGTACTGGCTGTTCTTTTTGTTTGTGTTTACGGCTATTACAATATGGATCATATAAGAATGACGTCCTATCAGATAGAAACAAAGAAGCAGGTGCAAGATTATAAAATTGTTCTTATGACGGATATTCATTATGGAACGATACAGAATTCTAATGTTTTGAAAAATAAGCTGGAAGAAATCGAACGGCAAAAGCCGGACTTGATTCTTTTGGGCGGAGATATTGTAGAAGAGGGAACTTCCAGAGAAAATATGGAAGAGATTTTTCAGGCGATTGGCAGGATGGAAAGCAGATACGGCGCGTATTATATCTATGGCAATCATGACAAACAGCCCTATACCAATGTCCGGACATATACGGACGAGGAACTGGAGCATGCGGTAAAATCAAGCGGAGTCCAAATTCTTGAGGATGCGTATGTAGAAATTGGAGACGACCTGATTTTGGCGGGACGCGGAGACGCCGCCTGGGGAGCGACAAGAGATCGGGCTTCTGTAGAGGAAATTTTACACGGCGCGGATCGGAAAAAATACAGGATTATGGTGGATCATCAACCGATTGATGCAAAAGAAAATGACAGGCAGGAAGTCGACCTTTTGCTTTCCGGACACACCCATGCGGGACAGATATGGCCCACGGGATATTTGACAGAATTTACGGGCGGCTATAATTACGGACAATATCAGGAGGGCAACTGTAAGATGATTGTTTCTTCAGGAGTGGCCGGATGGAGATATGCAATACGTACGGGAGAACATTGTGAGTATGTTGTGATAGAGCTATCGGGAACGTCGTAATAACAATAGAAGATTGGAGGGAAAGGAAAGCTATGAAACGAAAATTAGAGGTTTGTGTGGATTCTCTGGAATCTGCGCTCATTGCGCAGAGAGGAGGAGCAGACCGTCTGGAGGTTTGCGCGAATTTAGTCATTGGGGGAACAACGCCTGGCGTCAGCCTGTTCCAACAGATGCGAAAGGCATGTCAAATTGACTTGAATGTATTGATTCGTCCGCGGTTTGGAGATTTTTTATATACCGATGCGGAATTTGAAAGCATTGCCAAAGACGTAGAGTTGTTTCAAACACTGGGAGCCGACGGCGTAGTGGTCGGATGCCTGAAAGAGGACGGAAGCCTGGATGTTTCCAGAATGAAGGAATTGAGGAAGAGGGCGGGCGATATGCATATGACGCTGCATCGCGCGTTTGATGTGTGCCGGGATCCGTATCAGGCTTTGGAGGAGGCGGTTTCTCTTGGATTGGATACGATTCTGACATCCGGACAGGAGGACTGCTGCATGGATGGACGGGAAGTTTTAAAGAAACTGGCAGCTCAGGCGGGAGAGCGAATTGAAATTATGGCCGGAGCCGGCGTCAATGCGGAAGTGATAGAAGAGCTGCTGACGGAAATTCAGACGCTCAGCTTTCATATGTCAGGAAAGGAGACGTTGGAAAGCGGCATGACCTATCGGAATGCGCGCGTCCATATGGGGCTGCCCGGAATGGGGGAATTTTTTGTGTTTCGGACTCAGGAAGCGCAGGTGCGAAAAGCAAGAGAAGTTCTGGACAGACAAGCCTATTTATGATAAGCTTTGATTTGGCAGTAAGGCTTTTTGGAAAAGGAGAAATGAAAGAATATGAAATTGGGAATCGTCGGACTTCCGAATGTAGGAAAGAGTACATTATTTAATTCATTGACAAAGGCAGGAGCAGAATCAGCCAATTATCCGTTTTGCACGATTGATCCGAATGTGGGAATCGTTCCGGTTCCGGACGAGCGGATCCAAAAACTGGGCGATATGTATCATTCCAAAAAAGTGACGCCTGCAGTCGTGGAATTTGTAGATATTGCGGGTCTTGTAAAAGGCGCGAGCAAAGGCGAGGGATTGGGA
>CATOKN010000293.1 GCA_951800425.1 uncultured Lachnospiraceae bacterium | reverse complement strand
CACCAGATGCCGGACAATGGCAAGCCCCAGGCCGGTACCTTCCACGCTTCGATTGCGTTTGGAATCCACCTGCCGGAAATCCTCAAAAATCTTTGCAAGATTTTCTTTCTGAATACCGCATCCGGTATCCTCCACGCGGAATGTAATCCATTCTTCATCCTCGTTTTCACCTGGCGTTCCGGTCACGCTGGCGCGGACATATCCTTTTTCTGTAAATTTGACGGCATTGTTCAGAAGATTGATCAAAATCTGCTTGATTCGCCCCTCATCTCCGCAATAACGGCACGGAATCGAGTCGTCGCACTCATATTTTAAAATCAGACCGCGCTTGGAAGCCGCCATATCCATCATGCTTACTACTTCGCCCGCCATTGTTTTCAGATCGTAGTCTGCATACACCAGCTCCATTTTACCGGCTTCTACTTTGGATAAATCCAAAATATCATTGATAATGGCCAACAGGTTCTTCGCCGCAGACTGTACGTCTTTGGCGTAAGAAAATATGGTGGAATCCTTACATTCCTCCATAATAATATCGTTCATACCGATAATCGCATTCATCGGCGTTCGTATCTCGTGCGACATATTGGCCAAAAACTCGCTTTTGGCAATACTCGCCTTTTCCGCCTGCTGCCTCACGCGCTTAATTTCATGAATATAGGCTTTTATATCCGTCATATCCAGAATCAAAATAACGCAGCCCTGCTTCCGTCCGTTTTCATCCGTTATCCGCGTACTATGACTTTCATAATTGCGCCCGTTGACAGAAAAACTCTGCGGCGCATTTTCATTGAGCAGTTCCTCCCGAAAATCCTCCAGCACGCGAATATTTTCCCCCAGCTTATGCGCGGGCAGACACGTAAAAATATGCGCGGCCGCTTTGTTGTAGCTGACCAGACGATCGTGATCGTCCAGCGAAATCACGCCGTCGCCCAGATTCTCAAGAACTTTCTCTGCCGCCAGATGCCGAAAATCATAATTACGGCGGCTCCATACCACGATCACCACCATCGACATGGAAATCGCAAGCGTCACCGGCGTAAAGTCAAATACTTTCACAAGTTTAAACACATAGGCGATCAATACGATGACAGGCAGCGTAGAAATTCCAAGAATCGTCCAGTACTGACGGCTCACTTCCTGATCGGAACGCAGACGCACCGCGCGTACCAGCGTATGTATACAAAGGGCATAGGGGATAAGGATACGGCTTATCATAGATAACAGATACAACGGACCGTACGTGATTCTGACATAGTGAAATCCACCCTCTGAAGCGATCCACTCGACGCCCTGATAAAACAGGCCGTTCCAGTTAAAAAAAGCCGCGGGAAGAACAAAAAAAGTAATCGCCTCAAGAAGCTTTAACAGCTTTTTGGGAGGAGAAGCATAACAATAGGTATAAAGAAACCAGCAATAACACAATGGAACAAATGCAGAACCGACGTTTTCTACTTTTACCCCCGCTACGGCAGCCTCTACCGTCGTAGCCGTCAGCTCCAAAAGGTATCCTACATTCTGCACCAGAGAACCGCACATAATAAAAATCAGCAATTTCTGCTCTCTGGCTCCGTCACCATTGAGCAAAAGGATCAAAGCGATAAAAATCAGGCCGATGCCAAAACACTCCAATGCAATGACAAAATTTACCATACGCCCCTTCCACCCATCTACTCATATTCTTTGATCATAATAGTATATTTTTTCCACCATGTCAAGAAATACGAAAACCCTTCCGGCAAAGGCGCCCGCTATAAAAAATCATACCTGTAAACCCGAAAAGCATCCTGCTTCTTTTCATATAAAAATCCGCACTTTTCCGCCACCCGCAAAGACGGAGCATTCGACTCCCGAATGGAAAGCGTTGCGCCGCTGCAAAAATCCCAGCCAAACAGCCAGTCCAGAAATCCATCCAGCGCTTCTGTCATAAAGCCCCTGTTTCGGCATTCCTTTGCAATCGCATAGCCCAATTCCACATATCCGTTTTCATCGGGCAGATGCTTGCTCCCAATCAGACCGACGCCCCGGCCGCTTTCTTTCTCCTGAATCAGCCAGTAATTCAGCCAGGGATGCGCTTCTTTCGACGTCTTTCTCATCTGTTCCGTCTTATATATAAGCGCGGATTTTATCACTTCCGTCAAGACGGATTTTTGCAATCGATCCGATTTGCCGCTTTGGAGCCGCTCCATCTCTTCGATGGACAAAGACCGTAAACGCAGCCGGCCGCACTCTATTTCCAAATTTTTCTCATTCCCTTCCAAAAAACAACGCGCTCCTGTTCTTATCGTCAAACAGGCCGTTATACTGCAAATTCCGATACCGTTCGATCCAGACTTCGTCCGCAGGGGTTCCCTATCCAAAATGCACGTATTTTCCCAGAGCGTTTGAATAATACGCCCTTGCGTTGATTGCAGGAGCAACCTCCATCAAATCCGATAAAAACTGCTGATACGGCGAAAGCGGAAGATTGGCCTTTTTTAATAACAGCGTAGATAAAAAATTGAGGCTTGTCCGTTCCACCGTCTCGCTTTCGCTCTCGAAATTCGTCCAGATAAAAAACGGCACCGTATACAGCTCCTGAAGTTCCGAAAGCGTAAGCCCCGATAAGCCTTTCCCATTAAGCCTTGCATAAAACGCCGTATTCAGACTCGGCTGGTGATCGCCGAAAAAGCAGATGACAACCGGTTTTTTGACTTTGGAAAAATAAGAAATCAGCTTTTCGGCCGCCAAATCCGACTGGTGAATCAGGGAAAGATACTGGTTGACGTCCGGATAACGAATATTGGTTCCGTAGACGTCCGTCCTGAAATTTTCATAAAAATCCCGGTATCCTCCATGGTTTTGCATGGTAATCC
>CATOKN010000292.1 GCA_951800425.1 uncultured Lachnospiraceae bacterium | reverse complement strand
GCTACTCCCTGACCGAAAAACAAGCCCTTGAATATTACCGGGAAGCCATTCTTTCGCACCGGCAAACATAACTTCACCCCCCCAAAAACAAGCCCAAAAAAACTTTCGCATACTTTTTTCTTCAGTTGCCATTCCGCTTGTTTTATGCTAACATTTTTTCAGAATACACAAAAACCGGAGGTAATTATGGCTTTTGACGGAACTGTAATAGCAAATCTTGTCTATGAATTAAACCAGAATATATTAAACAGCAGAATCAGCAAAATTGCCCAGCCCGAAAAGGACGAGCTTCTATTTACTTTAAAAGGGCAAAACGGGCAGCAGCGCCTTGACATGTCCGCAAGCGCTTCCCTGCCTTTTCTTTACCTGACAAAGCAAAACAAGCCCAGTCCAATGACCGCCCCGAATTTCTGCATGCTGCTGCGCAAGCACATCGCGAACGGCAAAATTGTAAAAATCCATCAGCCGGGCTTAGAGCGTATCATCCATTTCGAAATTGAGCATTTCGACGACCTCGGCGATTTATGCCGCAAAACGCTGACCATAGAACTGATGGGCAAGCACAGCAACATCATTTTCTGCACGGAAGACGGCGCTATCATCGACAGCATCAAACATATTTCCGCGCAGGTCAGTTCCATCCGGGAAGTTCTTCCGGGAAGAACTTATTTTATTCCGGAAACGACGCACAAAGAAAATCCGCTTCAAACATCGGAATCCTTTTTTCTGGATACGGTCTTACGACGCCCGGAATCCATCTGTAAAGCGATCTATAATTCCTATACCGGAATCAGCCCCGTCATTGCCAGCGAAATCTGCTTCCGCTCCGGCATTGACGCGGATTTGTCCACAAGCGCGCTTAGCGCCGATGAAAAACTGCATCTATACCACAATTTCGACTGGTTTCTGACCGACCTGAAAGAAGCGGCCTTTACACCGAACATTCTCTACCGGAAAAAAGAACCCATTGAGTTTTCTTCGTTCCTCCTTACGGAATACAGCGACTGCGAACAGGTGACGTTTGCCTCTGTTTCCGAAGCGCTGGAAACCTATTATGCGGCCCGCAATATCTACACCAGAATCCGGCAGAAGTCGTCCGACTTAAGGCGCATTGTCCATACGGCCCTTGAGCGAAACCGCAAGAAATACGCTTTGCAGCAAAAGCAATTAAAAGACACGGATAAACGGGAAAAATACCGCATTTACGGCGAGCTGCTCAATACGTACGGCTACCAGGCACAAGAGGGCGCGAAAAAAATTGAAGCCCTGAATTATTATACAAACGAAATGATTACGATACCTTTAGACGAACAGCTCTCTCCGCTGGAAAACGCCCAAAAGTATTTTGAACGGTACAATAAATTAAAACGCACGCACGAAGCTCTGACGACGCTGATCGAAGAGACAAAAAGCGAAATCGAACATTTAGAAAGCATAGCGACGGCGCTTGACATTGCGCTTTTGGAAGATGATTTGGTACAGATCAAGGAAGAATTAATAGAATTTGGCTATATCCGCAAGAAACGCGGCGATAAAAAAGCCAAAATCAAAAGCCGTCCGCTGCACTTTGTTTCTTCCGACGGATTCCATATGTATGTAGGCAAAAATAACTACCAAAACGATGAACTGACGTTTAAATTTGCCACCGGAAACGACTGGTGGTTCCACGCAAAAGGCATGCCAGGCTCGCATGTCATTGTAAAAACCGAAAGCGGCGAGCTTCCGGACCGTACGTTTGAAGAAGCCGGAAAGCTCGCCGGGTTCTATTCAAAAGGAAGAGAAAATGAAAAAGTGGAAATTGACTATCTGCAAAAGAAAAATGTCAAAAAACCGAACAAAAGCGCGCCCGGATTCGTCGTCTATTATACGAATTATTCCCTGACGATTCATCCGGATATTTCAGAAATTGAGCAGCTTTCTTAAAGGAAAATTTTCATAAAAAATGCATCCCGAATCTTCCATTCTATTCGAGATGCATTTATGTTATCCCCTATTCTATTTTTCCGACGCTTCCGTTCCTTCCGTCTGCGTTTCTGACTCTGTCTGCGCTGCGCTTCCCGTCTGCGTGCTGTTTTCTGTCTGGGCGCCGCCCTCTGTCTGCGTATTGCTCTCTGTCTGAGAAGTCGTATCAATTGGCGTAATGATGATATTTTCCGCGCTGATGTTCGTTTTGCGTTTTACAATGTCTTCAATCTGCGCCCGCTTAGCGTCGGTAACGTCGCCCATATTTAATACGACGTCAACCGCATCGTCCGTAATGCTTACCACTACGTCCGTAAATCCTTTCGCTTCCAAAAGCATTTCTGCCGCCGCTTCCCGCTCCGCCGTATCCGTCAGCGCAATCATCTGATCTACGGCAGCCTGTTTTTGGGCGTCTGTCAATGTCGTGCTGTTGGCAATGCCAAGCAGAGTCTCTTTATTCTTTGCGCGAACCTGCTCTCTTGCCAGCTTCATCTCAGCAGCAAAATCTACGTTGCTTACCGTAGAACTGGTCAGCACGGCTTCTCCGGGATTTAAATCGCTTCCTGTTTCCGCCGCTCCCGCGCCAACCGTCTGCGTGCTTTCTTCCTGCCCGTTATCATCTGCAGACGCAACGTCTAAGCTTCCGTCGTCCGTATCCGTAAAAATTTCCCCTTCCAGAATCGGATTATCAGAGATTTCAAAAGAATCTTCCGAAATATCCGCGTTTGCCTGTGTTGCCGAGCCGTCTAAATTGCTCCTTGTATAGCTGACATATCCGGCAACGGCAATCATGAGCGCCAATGCTGTAATAATGATTTGATTTTTTTTCAACCTTTTTTTCAATATCCTTCCTCCTGAATATTCATCTTAACTACTTTAATTCTATTCACGTCTA
>CATOKN010000291.1 GCA_951800425.1 uncultured Lachnospiraceae bacterium | reverse complement strand
CTCCCCCAACACTTCTTTCAGAAGCTCCTGCGGCGTATTCCCTTTTTCCAAAAGAGCCGTAACGGAGTCCAGATTTGCAATCCTTTCCTCTAATCGGGCAATCGTCTCTTCTTTCGCAAACGGCATGAGCTGAAGAATAAAGCCCCCGGCCAGTCTGACCGTATTGTCTTTATTCATAAATACGCCCAGTCCTACAGAAGACGGGATTTGTTCGGAAGTTGCAAAATAATACGTCAAATCGTCTGCGATTTCCCCTGTTTTTAATTCAATCTGCCCCACATAAGGCTCTTTCATACCCATATCTTTGATTACGCTCATCACGCCGAGTCCAAGGGCGCCTCCCACGTCAAGCTTTCCCTTAGCGTTTGGAGGAAGCAAAACTTCCGCCGTCTGCGGATAGCCTTTGACATGTCCCCTGGCGTCCGCCGTAACAATCAGGCCCTTTGCCGGCCCGCTGCATTGTATCTGAATCGTCAGAAGATCTTTTTCTCCTTTCATCATTGCTCCCATCATTGCCGCGCCGGATAACAGCCGCCCAAGCGCGGCCGTCATAACGGGGCTTGTATTATGCTGCTTCCTTGCAGTCTCCACAAGATCTTTTGCCGTTATGGCAAACGCGCGGATTTGTCCGTCTGCAGCAGTCGCTCTCACCATAGAATCTGACATTATAATGCCTCCTTTTTCTTTGTACATTCTCTTGCGATAAAATAAATCCGTTCCGCGTCTTCTTTTGGCGCCTTGTACGAATTTTCCCCAAAACAGGCCACAAATTGCAGACCGGACGCTTCAATCAGCTCCCGCACCGCTTCCGCCTTATATCCGCGCTGGTAATGCGTCTCCTGGTATCTGCGGTATCTGCCGTCTTCTTCCCTAATAAAAAACGTCATGTCGTATTCATTGATCTGCGTTTTCGCATCGTAATGATTTTCCCAGATAAAGCTGCCCTCCGCCCGGTTCTCGCAAATCGTCCTTTCTCCTAAGATTTCCCTGTACTTATAGAGCGTATTCAAATCAAAAATAAATACGCCGCCCGGATCGAGATAATTGTTCACCAGCTTTAAAACGTCAAGCAGCTCTTCTTCATCCGCAAGATAATTCATGGAATCGCAAACGCTGACGACCGCCTTTACTGTTCCATACAGCTCAAATTCCCGCATATCCTGGTTCAGATACAGGATGCCGGAAGCTTCGTCTTCCTGCTCCATGGCAATTCCAAGCATTTCTTCCGACGAATCCATACCTATCATATCATAGCCCGCTTCCGCGAGCAGACGCGTCATTTTTCCGGTTCCGCATCCAAGGTCTAAAAGAATGCCCTCTGTAATGCCGCAATATTTTAAAATCCGGATCAGATAAGCGCTCCACGCCTGATACGGCACATTGTCCATAAATAAATCGTAGACTTCGGCAAAGCCGCTGTATGCTTTCAAACCCATTCCTCCTTTAAAATCGAATATATGTAGTGTAACATATTCCGGCGGGTTTGTATCCTGTTTTTACGCAGATTCCATTTCCGACGACTTGAAAAAGACCGGCGTTTCGTTTATAATCAGCTTAAAATTCGTTTTCAGGAGGCTTGCCATGCAGGAAAACTACGAACATTATATTTCAAGAAACATCAAAAGCCTGTACCGCAAGCGATTGATGGGACCCGCGCTTTATCTGTTTTTTGCCATCTGCTTATGGGCGGCTTCTCCCATCGCTTCCGTCCTTTTCCCGACAGAGCTTGCCAGGCTGTCCGATATGAGCGCCTTTCGCCAGAAAAAGGAAGAGTTCGTATCCGCCAGGTTAAAAAGCCTCAATTTTACCGGCTACACCAAAACCCGGTTTCATCGTACCGTCGGCTATTATTACTATCTGAACAACCCTGACAAAAGAGAATGCTGTATCGTCCTTTTATCTCCGTCTTCCTGTGAGCAGGGGCTTCCGGAAATCAAAGATATTACAGTCTATGGAAAAATCATGTCTGCCGACGAAGGTTACCAGACGCTGCTTACGAAGCTTTCCGAAGATTTATCCTGGACGAAGTCCGGCATTTTTTCCAAGGTAAACCCCTATTATCTCAGCGAACCGGATTATGGATATGGCTTTGGGTTATTTTTGTGTTTCCTGCTTCTTGGAACCGGTCTGCTGGCGCTTTTGACCGCGCTTTCGTATCTGATTTTTATCATCCGTCCGGATTTATCTCCCCCATGCCAAAAGCTTGGGCATTTCGGAAAACCGAAAGAACTGCTGGCTCTGGCAGAAGAAGAGCTTGCGACTCTGCCGCAGCTTGCCACGGAAGATATGTTTATAACGGAGCATTTTTTTATTGAAACTTCGAAATACGGCACCGCAATCGTTCCCATAGAGGAAATCATCTGGATTTATAAACATTCCACGCTGCAAAAGCTGTTCTGGTACCATTTCCGCATATCCTATACGCTGCATATTACGGCAAATAAGCATGTTTATATCCATTGCCCAAAAAATATGAAATCGGATATTGACGGCATCATTGATTATTTATCGGAAGCAAACCACGAGATACTGGTTGGATTTTCCGAAGAAAACCGCCGGAAAATCCATGGCGTCTCCGGAAAAAAATCCCTCTTTGAGAAATGGCTCCGTCTGATCAGACGAAAATAAATTTACAGCCGGGCAAATGCCCGGCTGCGTACTTTATAAATACTTAAAACAACTCTTTGATTTTTGCAATCAACGTCTGGAAAATCTCTCTGATTTTTGCCCAGAAACCGCCGTCCGCAGTTGATATTTTGTCGTAAATAGACTGCGCGGCATTCAACAGTCCGTCCAAATCCAAATCCAGCTCGCTAATCTTTTTCATCAGCTTGGTGATTTCGGTCATTTCTTCTTCTGTCAAAGTAATGTCAAATTTTTCACAGCCTTTGGT
>CATOKN010000290.1 GCA_951800425.1 uncultured Lachnospiraceae bacterium | reverse complement strand
GGATTTGCATGATTAAGAGCATGACAGGGTTTGGACGCTGCGAAGTCATGGAGCATGACCGGAAATTCGCAGTGGAAATAAAATCCGTAAACCACAGGTATTTGGACGTCAATATTAAGATGCCAAAGAAATTCGGTTTTTTTGAGAGCGGCGTCCGCACCGTGCTGAAAGAATATGTACAGCGCGGCAAAGTAGATATTTTTATTACTTATGAAGACGATACGGAAGAAAATTTTGCAGTTAAATACAACGAAGCGGCGGCAGCGGCATATCTGAAATATTTAAATCAGATGGCGCAGTCTTTTCAGCTGGAAAACGACATTCGCGTCAGCACGCTCTCAAGGTATCCGGAAGTTTTTACGATGGAAGAGCAGAGCGTGGATGAAAAAGAACTCTGGACGATTTTAGAAAAAGCTCTGCGGGGCGCGCTGCAGCAGTTTGTCGAGAGCAGGATTGCGGAGGGAGAGCATCTGAAAGCCGATTTGACGGATAAATTAAACGAGATGCTCGGTTACGTCGATTTTATTGAAGCGCGTTCTCCGGTGATTCTTGCGGAGTACCGGACGCGCCTGGAGGAGAAAGTGCGGGAGCTTTTTGAGGACAGGCAGATCGATGAGGGCAGGATTGTTACGGAAGTGACGATTTTTGCCGATAAAATTTGCGTAGATGAAGAAACCGTGCGTCTGCGCAGCCATGTGGAAGCGACAAAGCAGACGCTGCGGCAGGGCGGCGGCATCGGCAGAAAGCTGGACTTTATTGCCCAGGAGATGAATCGGGAGGCAAATACGATTTTATCAAAGACGACGGATCTTGCCATTTCCGACGTGGGCATCAATTTGAAAACAGACATTGAGAAAGTAAGAGAGCAGATTCAGAATATAGAATAGGAAGACTATGACGGAGCTTTTGAATATTGGATTTGGAAATCTGGTGAATACGGATAAAATTGCGGCAATTGTATCGCCGGATTCCGCGCCGGCCAAGCGTCTTGTTCAGAGGGCAAAGAAAGAAGAGCGCGCGGTGGATGCTACTCAGGGCAGAAAAACAAGGAGTATTATTATTTTAGAACGGGATACGATTGTGTTGTCTTCCCTGGGGCCGGATACTCTGGCCGGACGCTTTCATGAACTTTCAGGAGGAAAAGAGGAAGAATAAATGGAGCAGAAGAAAAGGGGAATACTGGTTGTTTTCTCCGGGTTTTCCGGTTCCGGAAAAGGGACGATTATGCGGGAGCTGTTAAATCGTTACGCATCCTGCTATGCGCTTTCTGTTTCCGCGACGACGAGGAAGCCAAGGGCTTGCGAGGAAGACGGAAGAGAATATTTTTTTAAAACGAATGAAGAATTTCAAAAAATGATTGAAAAAAACGAGCTGATAGAGTATGCTGTGTACGTTGAAAACTATTACGGCACGCCAAGGGCATATGTAGAAGAGCAGCTTGACGCCGGTAAAGACGTGATTTTAGAAATTGAAATTCAGGGAGCTTCCAGAATAAAGGAGATGTTTCCCGACACGCTCCTTATGTTTGTATCTACAAAAGACGCAGCTACTTTAAAAGCGCGTCTGGCGGGCAGGGGAACAGAGGAAGCAAGCGTGATAGAAGCAAGGCTTTTGCGGGCGGGGGAAGAAGCCCTGGGAATGGAAGCCTATGATTATCTGGTCATCAATGATTCGCTGGAAGAATGCGTTGAGGAAGTGCATTCCATTATCCGGAACGAACACAGGAAAATGGCAAGAAATCATGATTTTATCCATAGAATGAAAGAGGAGTTAAAGAACTTCCCGAAAGGAGAATGAAAGTATGATCCATCCATCTTATGTGGAATTGATGAAAGTGGTGAACCATGACGTTTCCATTGGAGAGGAGCCTGTGGTAAACAGCCGCTATTCTATTGTAATTGCCGCAGCCAAAAGGGCAAGGCAGATTGTGGGAGGCGCAGAATCCATGCTGCCGAATTCCCATGGGAAAAAGCCGCTGTCCATCGCGGTAGAGGAATTGTATATCGGCGATGTAAAGATTTTAAGTGAAGACGAATGAAACGTGAAAGGCCGTATAGATGAAAACAGGGGATGTACAAAACGCGGGTTTTGACATCCCTTTTGTATCATGTGAATGAAAATCTTCGGAGGAACTACATGAAGTTATTTTTTATATCCCTGGGCTGCGATAAAAATCTGGTAGATTCTGAATATATGCTGGGTCTGCTTGCGGCGGACGGCATTGCGATTACAAATGAAGAAGCGGAAGCGGATGTAATCGTGATTAATACCTGCTGCTTTATCGGCGACGCCAAAGAAGAGAGTATTCAGACGATTCTGGAGATGGCGGAGTATAAAAAGAATGGAAATCTCAAGGGTCTGATAGTGACAGGATGTCTGGCGGAACGGTATCGTGAGGAAATCAAATCGGAGCTGCCGGAGGTGGACGCGGTATTAGGCACGAATTCTTATAATGAGATTGTAGAAGCGGCGCATCAGGTGATGCAGGGAAGCCGCTATGAAAAATTTCATGCGCTGAATGAGCTTTGCGCTTTTAAATCCGATCGTATGCTTACGACGGGCGGCCATTACGCTTATCTGAAAATTGCGGAGGGATGCGACAAACGCTGCACGTACTGCATCATTCCAAAGATACGTGGAAATTATCGGAGCGTGCCGATGGAAGAGCTGGTTTCTCAGGCGGAAAAGCTGGCGGCTTCGGGCGTCAAAGAGCTGGTTTTGGTAGCGCAGGAGACGACGCTTTATGGCGTGGATTTGTATGGAAAAAAGTCGCTTGACAGACTTTTGGATAAGTTAAATCAGATTACAGGGATTTTTTGGATTCGGATTCTCTATTGTTATCCGGAAGAAATTGACGACGCATTGATTGACGCCATTCTGCGGAATGAAAAAGTC
>CATOKN010000289.1 GCA_951800425.1 uncultured Lachnospiraceae bacterium | reverse complement strand
GTGCGGAGACGGAGAGATTCAGGAGGGCCAGATTTGGGAAGCGGCCATGTTTGCCGGACATCGGAAGCTGGACAACCTTGTTGTAATTGTGGATCATAATAAATTGCAGATTGACGGAAGAGTAGAGGACGTATGCTCTCCTTATCCGATAGATAAAAAATTCGAAGCATTTAATTTCCATGTGATTACGATTGACGGACATGATTTTGATCAGATTGCCGCGGCGTTTCAGGAGGCAAGGGAGACGAAGCATATGCCGACGGTAATCATTGCCAATACCGTCAAGGGAAAAGGAATTTCCTTTATGGAGGACGCGGCGGAATGGCATGGAAAAGCGCCAAAGGAAGCAGAATTCCAGGTGGCGATGGAAGATTTGAGGAAAGCGGGGGAAGCATTATGCCGATAAGCAAAAACATAGACGAACTGCCAAAGATTGCCACCAGAGAGGGCTATGGGGAAACTCTGGTAGAGCTTGGAAAAGAAGACGAAAACATAGTCGTGCTGGACGCAGATCTTGCGGCGGCTACCAAAACAGGCATGTTTGCAAAAGCTTTTCCGGAAAGGCACATTAACTGCGGAATTGCGGAAGCAAATATGGCGGGAATTGCAGCCGGACTGGCGGCCAGCGGCAAAACGCCGTTTATGAGTACGTTTGCAATGTTCGTAGCCGGACGGGCCTATGAGCAGATTCGCAGTTCCATCGGCTATCCCGGTTTAAATGTAAAAATCGGAGCGACCCATGCGGGAATTTCGGTAGGAGAAGACGGAGCGACGCATCAATGCAACGAGGACATTGCCCTGATGCGCACAATTCCCGGTATGATGATACTGAATCCAAGCGACAACATTGAGGCGAAAGCGGCCGTAAGGGCGGCTTATGAATATAAAGGCCCGGTCTATATGCGTTTTGGACGTCTGGCCGTTCCTGTTTTTAATGACAGGGAAGATTATAAATTCGAGCTTGGCAAGGGCATCGTATTAAGAGAGGGAAAGGATTTGACGATTTTTGCCACGGGACTGTGCGTGGTCGAAGCTATGTATGCGGCGCAGAAGCTTGCTGAGGATGGGATTGACGCAGAGCTTATCAATATCCATACCATTAAGCCAATCGATGAGGAACTTGTCGTTGCGTCTGCGGCAAAAACGAACAGAGTATTTACCGTGGAAGAGCATTCCATCATTGGGGGACTTGGTTCCGCAGTATGCGAAGTCTTAAGCGAAAAGCGTCCGACGAAAGTGACCAGAATCGGAATGAACGACATTTTTGGCCAATCCGGTCCGGCCGTAGAGCTTTTGCATAAATATGAGCTGGACGCGGAGGGAATTTACAATAAAATCAAAAAGACTTTAAACCAGTGATTAACAATTCATGGAAACGGGCCGATATACCATTTAGAAAGGTAGATCGGCCTTTTTGCTGTATAAAGGGAATTACAGGCAGTGTAGGAGCAAATATTATCAGGGAGGATAAAAGTATGAACCAGGTGACGCAATCGGATGTAATGAGCAGTTATTCGCCCGTTTCTAAGACGACGTCTTCCGAACGGACGGATGCGAAAAAATCAAGGGTAGGAGGAGCTGTGATTGGCTCGCCGGAATTGAGCGATAAAGCGAAAAAGTATTATGATCAGTTAAGAAAGAAATATTCCAATATGGATTTCATTCTGGTCAGCAAAGATAAGAAAGCGGAAGCTCAGGCCAATGCAGGAAAGTATGCCAACGCAAACCGCATGGTCGTATTGATTGACGAGGAAAAAATCGAGCGCATGGCAGCAGACGAGGATTACCGCAAAAAATACGAGGCAATTATCAGCGGTGCCAAAAACCAGCTTTCCCAGTTAAAAGACAGCCTGGGAGCAAACGCGTCCAGCGTAAAAACGTATGGCATGCAGGTAAACGACGGCGGCAACGCTTCTTTCTTTGCCGTAATTGACAAGTCTTTAGCGGCGCAGAAAGCCCGGATTGATAAAAAGGCCGCCCAGAAGAAAGAAGATAAAAAAGAAGCGCAGAAAGCAGCGGCAGAGAAGCGGGCCGAAAAGCGAAAAACAGAGCGAGAGCAGGAGGCGGATCGCCTTTCCGGCGATTGGGACGATGAAAACACAATTACGGTAACGGCGTCGTCTGTCGAAGAGCTGATACAGAAAATCAACAGCGCGATTTCTATGGGCAGAAGCGATTTCGTTATGACGAAAGAGGAATCCTACGTAGGAGGACATCTCGATTTCTACGGTTAAACGGCAGACTTTTGCATTTTGAAGCGGGAGTGAAAAGAATGAACGCAATCTGCGCCGCAAAGAACGATGAGGAAGATTATGGGGATTTTCTGGCAGAGAATTGCAATTTAGCTGCAAAAACGCCATCGTTTGTTCGCACCGTCAGATTGCCGTTCATTTTTTTCATCATTTTTTTCGCGCTTTTTAAACCAATCTGCGTACTGGTTGTATCGTAATACAGATTTTCATGCAAACAATCGTTTTTCGAAGATTCTGTTTCGTGATTGAGCAAATGTGTAGTTTCTTCTTTTATTTGATTGCTTATGGAAATCAACAAAAATTCTTCCACAGAAGCCGAAATGAACACGGCTTCTTTTTTATCCGCGTATTTAATAATATTGGAAAAAAGATTGTTCAGTACGCGTTTTGCCATCGCCTTATCCGCAATGACAGAGAACGGGGAAGCGTTTTGGTCGTCTGGCTCGGTAAAACAGAGATTGGTCTGAAATCCTGCCAGCCGTAAAAAATCAGAATGCTCCCGCAGACTGTCAAGGAAAAAGGAAACGGGCATTTCTTCAAGCTGTAAATCTTTCGCAGAATCCGCGGCTTCATCAAAGACCAGGGCGTATTCAAACATCCGGTCCGTCATCTCTTTTAAATCGTCGGCTTTTCCAATGCAGCGGCTGATATAGTCGGTCTGCA
>CATOKN010000288.1 GCA_951800425.1 uncultured Lachnospiraceae bacterium | reverse complement strand
GGCTTGGATTTGAAATCGAAGCGTTTGGCGGCCGCGAATACGCCGTCTGCGGCGTGCCTGGAAATCTGTTCGGACTCAACGCAAGACAGGTTCTGACAGAAGTTTTGGATTCTTATGAAGAAATCAAAAAAGCTTCCACGCCAGATCTCATATTGGAAAAAATTGCTTCCATGTCCTGCAAAGCCGCCGTAAAAGGCCGTCACGCAATGAGTCTTTCGGAAGCGGACGCATTGATTTCCGAGCTTTTAGAGCTTGAAAATCCTTATTTCTGCCCGCATGGCAGACCAACCATAATTTCGATGGACAAATACGAGTTAGAAAAAAAATTCAAAAGGATTGTATAATATGAACCCTCCACTGATTATTATCGCCGGTCCGACCGCCGCAGGAAAAACAAGGCTGTCGGTACGGCTTGCACAAAAAATAAACGGTTCCATCATTTCCGCGGATTCCATGCAGGTATACCGGGGCATGGACATCGGATCCGCCAAAATCAGGCCGGAAGAAATGCAGGGCGTTCCGCATTATTTAATTGATGAACTGACGCCGGAAGAAGAATTTAACGTCGTGCGGTTTCAGGCGCTGGCAAAAAAATATCTGGCGGAAATTTATGCGCAGGGGAAGATTCCGATTCTTGTGGGAGGCACCGGCTTTTATATCCAGTCAGTTTTATATCACATTGATTTTACAAAAGAAACATCTTCCGCAGATATTCGAACGGAATTGGAATCCTACGCCGCTCAGCATGGCAAAGCGGCGCTGCACCAGCTTCTTTTTGAAGTGGACGAAGCTTCTGCGAAAGCCATTCATCCCAACAATCAAAAGCGCGTCATTCGCGCGCTGGAATTTTACCGTCAAAACGGTTACCCGATTTCCAGACACAACGAAACAGAACGAAAAAAACAGTCTCCTTACCGTTTTGCCTATTTTGTCATAAACGAGAAACGGGAACGACTGTATGCGCAGATTGAGGCGCGCGTAGACGCAATGATGGAACAGGGACTGTTAGAAGAAGTAAAAAAGCTAAAAGACATGGGCTGCCACAAAGACATGCCCTCCATGCAGGGACTTGGCTACAAAGAACTGCTTTCGTATCTTTGCGGCGAGATTTCTCTGGAACAGGCCGTCTATACGTTAAAACGCGATACGCGCCATTTTGCCAAATGCCAGCTCACCTGGTTTGCAAGGGAAAAAGACGCCGTCTGGCTAAATAAAGACGCGTTTTCCTATGAAGAAGACGCTATGCTGAACCATATGGTTTCGATTTTAAAAGAAAAGGGGATATTGTCATGAATTATGGAGAAAACCTGAAGAAGCAATACGAACGGCTTGGTATCTGCAAAGACGTCTATGAATTTGGATGTAGAATAGAAGAGCGTTTGAAAGAACGGTTTCTGGCTTTGGATCAAACAGCGGAATTTAACCAGATGAAAGTCATTGCGGCGATGCAGAAAAAGAAAGTGTCTGCCGAATGCTTTCAGCAGTCCAGCGGATACGGCTACAATGATTTTGGCAGAGATACTCTGGAAGCAGTATATGCGGAATGCTTCTGCGGAGAAGACGCCCTCGTACGCCCGCAAATCACCTGCGGCACCCATGCGCTGGCCCTGGCGCTGATGTCGAATCTTAGGCCGGGCGACGAGCTGTTATCTCCCGTCGGAAAGCCCTACGATACGTTAGAAAGCGTCATTGGTATACGCCCCGCAAAAGGATCGCTTGCAGAATACGGCATTACTTACCGGCAGGTAGATTTGAAAGAAGACGGCAGTTTTGATTATGAGGGCATCCGCAGGGCGATTCATGAAAAAACGAAGCTTGTCACCATACAGCGTTCCAAAGGATACGCCGTCAGGCCGACGTTATCTGTCGCGCGGATCAAAGAATTGATTTCATTTATCAAACAAATCAAGCCGGACGTTATCTGCATGACAGATAACTGTTACGGAGAATTTGTGGAAGAGAGCGAACCGCTGGAGGCCGGCGCCGATTTAATCGTCGGATCCTTGATTAAAAATCCGGGCGGAGGGCTTGCTCCCATCGGAGGTTATATCGTCGGCAAAAAAGAATGCGTAGAAAACGCGGCTTTCCGCTTGACGTCTCCGGGACTTGGAAAAGAAGTGGGCGCGTCTCTTGGAATCATGCAGTCGTTTTATCAGGGTCTCTTTTTGGCTCCAACCGTAGTAAATGCCGCGTTAAAAGGAGCTATTTTTGCCGCGGGCATTTATGAGCAGCTTGGTTTTGACGTATTTCCCGGAGCGGCGGAAAGCCGCCACGACATCATTCAATCGGTTACGTTCCATCATCCAAAGGCCATGCGGGCATTTTGTGAAGGAATTCAGGCGGCTGCTCCCGTCGATTCCTACGTAACGCCGGAGCCCTGGGCCATGCCAGGATACGACAGCGACGTCATTATGGCGGCCGGAGCCTTTGTGCAGGGTTCTTCCATTGAACTAAGCGCGGACGGCCCGTTGAAAGAGCCTTATTCCGTATATTTTCAGGGAGGGCTGACGTATCCCCACGCAAAATTCGGAATTTTAATGTCCCTGCAAAAACTTTATGAGCAAAATCTTGTTAATA
Source organism: uncultured Lachnospiraceae bacterium (assembly GCA_951800425.1). Taxonomy (GTDB): domain Bacteria; phylum Bacillota; class Clostridia; order Lachnospirales; family Lachnospiraceae; genus Roseburia_B. Next base: position 342 of record CATOKN010000288.1, on the reverse strand, counting down.
AGGATCGAATGTGTTAGAATAACATGAATGGCTTTTTGAAATTCCATACAGGTAGGAGAGTAGAAAGGACATTTCATGAAACAATATGTAACGGTAAAAGAATTACCGGAATCTGAAAAACCCTATGAAAAATGTTTGCAGTACGGGCCGGTCAGCCTTTCGGACGCAGAACTTCTGGCTGTCATTATCCGTACCGGGACAGCCGGCAAAAAATCCATCGAAGTCGCGCAGGAAATTTTAAACCAGAAAGAAAAAAACCTGCTGAACCTCTATCATTTCAGTATAAAGGAACTCATGGAAATCCCCGGCATTGGCGCCGTCAAAGCCATACAGCTAAAATGC
>CATOKN010000287.1 GCA_951800425.1 uncultured Lachnospiraceae bacterium | reverse complement strand
ACCGATCCCTGCTTAGGCTGGGAAGATTCCGAACGGCTGATTTATGACATTGCAGAAATGAATCTCTGATCCCAAATATTCGAAAAGCCCGCCAAAAGGCGGGCTTTGACTATCCAATCATGCGAACTATTTTCTGTAAAAAAAACGGATTGACATAGCTTTCCATAAAAATTCCAAATAAAATCAAAATTCCCGCAATCAGCAGCGACGCCGCAAATGTAAGGCTGCGTTTTTTTTCTTTTGGCAGAGACTCTTTTCCGGTTCCTTTATAATACAAAAGTCCATGTCGAAAAAAGCCCAGCGCGGGCGCATACAAAATCCACTGCGGCAGAAAAAATCCAAACACCAGCAAAATTCCTTTGATTCCGCAGCTCATAATTGCAATGACAGATAAAAAGCCCACAGAAAATCCAAGATAGCATATATATCCGTCTATCACAAAAGTCCCATAAAGCCCAATGCTTAAAAACAGCAGCAGAAAAAATTCCGGCGCTCTTTTATAAAACAGATACGGAAACAATTCTCTTCCCTGAATATTCGCATACATGTATCGATTGATAAAATATTCATTCATTGCCCCAAGCTCTCTTCCGGAAGCAATGCCTAAAATATTTGCGCAAATGACTCCGCATAAAAAGACCAGGAAAATCAAAAATGTATTTTTCTTCACATTACACGTCCATACTAACATCATCCTAACATATGTCCGCACGAATAAATTTATTCCTGTGTCAAAGGCTGCTTTCGATTGGCATAAGCCAAAATAGCCGCAACTGTTTTTGCATCCTGAATCTCTCCCGCATAAACTTTTTCACATAATTCTGATAAGTCGCAGGCTACAAGATCAATATACTCGTCTTCATCCAGATTCTGTTTTCCCGGCGTAAGTTCGGTCGCAAGATAGACATCAATAAACTCATTGCAAAACGCAACCGTTGATTTCAGCGACAACAGCTTTTCCAGCTTTCCGCAGACATACCCTGTTTCTTCTTCTAATTCCCGCTTTGCGCAAACTGCCGTATCTTCCGAAACATCGTCTCTTGCTCCCGCCGGAATCTCAAGCGTAATCCGATCCAATGCATTTCGATACTGCCTGACCATAATAATTTTTCCATCCGGCAAAACGGCCAGCACCGCGGCCGCGCCTTTCCGATGTTCGATGTAATCCCAAATGACAGTCTTCCCGTCCGGCATTTCGATATGATCTGCATACATATCCACAATCGTGCCTTTTCTTACCAGTTCTCTCTTTACTCTTTTCAATTTCTGAACCATAAATTCCTCCCTGCATTGCCTGCTTTCCGCGGATGCTTTCCATATGAAAAACAGCCAATGGCTCTCATTGACCGCTTCTCGTCAAAAGCGTTGGCTTTTATTTTATCATAGCGCCAAATCTTTTTCAATTTTAAATATGCTGATTTTGTTCCAAACTATTGATATATCAATGGAAAACGGCTAAATTCTCTAAACAAATATAAAACTTCTGCCATTTCATCCGGCGTTAAATTCAGAGAAAGGAAAAGTTTGCAGTGATTTCCCAAAATTCACCTTTGACCGGAAATCACTCCATAACGGGTAACGAACATGCCAGTCAATTTTAAAGCAATTGGAAAAAGATTAAAAGAAATCAGAAAACGAGAGGGCCTCTCACAGGCATCCCTTGCGGAAAAAGCGGACCTGTCGGCCCAATACGTCAGCCAGATTGAAACAGCAAAAAAACGGGCCAGCCTCGAATCGCTCGTTAAAATGGCAAACGCAATGCATGTTTCCGTAGACGATCTGCTGTACGGAAACATGCCCGAAAACCCAAAAGAATACCAAACGGATATTTCTGATTTGATGAACGATTGTTCCTGTTTTGAAAAAAGAATTCTGTTTGAACTTCTGTGCGCCGCCAAGGAAATTATCCGGGAAAACATCGTCGAACATGCCATTTTATAAAACTGGGATAAATTTTCTTATACATAAACGCCCTGCGTCTCTCATAACCATCCCATCCGGCCACCGAGAATTTCAAACAAATTTTAACAAAAATTTCTTGCAATATAGATCGCTTTCTGCTAGAATAATCATGTTATGAGCTTACAGCATGGCAAAACATGGCTGATAAACTTAGTAAATGCAAGGAGGTGCAGTTATGGCAAAGTGTTCAGTATGTGGAAAAAGCGTTCATTTCGGTAATAATGTGAGCCATTCTCATAGAAAGACAAACAGAATGTGGAAACCAAACATCAAACGTGTAAGATGCAAAGTAAACGGGGGAAATAAAAAATTGTACGTATGTACCCGTTGCTTAAAGAGCGGTAAAGTTGAACGTGCATAGGATTATTTAAGGGAAACGCTTTATAAAAAAGCCGTTTCCCTTTTTATTTTCCTTTATTCTATAATTGACGATTGCTGTATAAGCAACTGTTCATCACAGTTTTTTCCGTTCAAAACAAACCACCGCAAAAAACATGCACAATGCAATGGAGGCTCCGGCACAGCACAGAAGCCAGACATAATCCTGCGGCCCCTCTTTTCCCTGTAAAAGCGCCATCCCATCCATAAGCCGAATCACAGACAAATCGGAAAGCTTTGGAAAGATTCCAGGCAGATAAGACAGCATCACGATTCCTCCCATTCCAAGCAAAACCTGCGCGCTGCTTTTTGCAAATGAGGAAAAAGCCAAAATCCAGGCAATGACCCACAGGCCAGACATCCAAGTGCAAAACGCGCCGAAAAAGAGATGCTCCACAACGCTATTGTCCCAAAAATAAGCACTGTATCCATAGGTCATGCCAAAACAGACCGCGTACAAAACCGTCCATGTTCCCGTAAGCAAAATCGCTTTCGCCGCCAGGATCCTGCGTCTGGAAAGTCCTTTTGCCACAACGGAAACCAACGTGCCTTTTCCATACTCCGACGGCAGCGCCTGGCTTCCAA
>CATOKN010000286.1 GCA_951800425.1 uncultured Lachnospiraceae bacterium | reverse complement strand
TTCGACTTTGGCGATCATTACGATAAGCTTGGCATACGGTCTTCTACGACTGCCGAACTGATTTTCAACGACGTAAAAGTCCCGAAAGATAATCTGCTTGGAAAAGAGGGAGAAGGCTTTAAAATCGCCATGTCTACATTAGACGGCGGACGGATCGGCATTGCGGCGCAGGCGCTTGGCATTGCCCAGGGAGCGTACGAACAGGCGCTTGACTATGCAAAAGAACGCATCCAGTTCGGAAAACCGATTGCGGCGCAGCAGGGCATTTCGTTTAAACTGGCCGATATGGCCACAAAGCTTCGTTGTGCAAGATTTCTTGTGTATTCCGCAGCGGAATTAAAAGAAGTACATAGTCCTTATTCCATGGAAGCCGCAATGGCAAAAATGTACGCGTCTGACATCGCGCTTGAAGTGACAAACGACGCCGTGCAGATATTCGGCGGCACGGGATTCTTAAAAGGCATGGATGTAGAGCGGATGTACCGCGATGCGAAGATTACGACGATATACGAAGGCACAAACGAAATTCAGCGCGTTGTCATTGCGTCTCATATCATTGGAAGAATGAAAAAGAGTTCCGGCGGAGGCGGCAGCCGTTCGGCGGCAAAGAAGCCGGCTCCGATTACCGGCGTGCGCAAAGGGAAGATTTTCAAAGAGGGCAGCGCAAAAGAGCGCGTGGAAGCTCTGGCGGAAGCGTTGAAAAAAGACGGACATGATTTTACGTTCGGCATTCCGGCCGACACGCCGATTGCCCAGGCGGAGCGCGTTGTATCTGCCGGAAAGGGAATCGGAAGCAAAGAAAATATGAAATTAATCGAAGATCTGGCAAAAGCCGCCGGAGCGGCAATCGGTTCTTCCCGTCCGGTAGCGGAGACGTTAAAATATGTGCCGTTAAACCGTTATGTCGGAATGTCCGGGCAGAAATTTAAAGGCAACCTTTATATTGCCTGCGGCATTTCCGGCGCAATCCAGCATTTGAAAGGCATCAAGGACGCGTCTGCCATTGTGGCGATTAACAAGAACGGCAACGCTCCGATTTTCAAAAACTGCGATTATGGAATTGTCGGCGACGTAGCGGAAATTCTTCCGCTTCTTACGGAAGCGCTTGACACCGGAGAAAAACAGCCGGCGCCTCCGATGGTAAAGATGAAACGGCCGCCCGCTCCAAAGCCGCAGCCGATTGGAAAGAGCTATGTATGCGGCGGATGCGGATATGAATATATACCGGAAATTGGCGATGAAGACGCGGAAATCGCACCTGGAACCCTGTTTGAGAAACTGCCGGAAGACTGGGTATGCCCGGAATGCGCAGAAGGCAAAGACCAGTTTATTGAGGCATAGTGGAAAGGAGGAACGAATATGTATTGTGTACGTAAAGTAACCGAAGATTTATACTGGGTCGGCGCGAATGACCACAGGCTTCATTTGTTTGAAAATATTCATCCGATACCGCATGGCGTAAGCTATAATGCGTATTTGCTTTTGGATAAAGAGACGGTTTTGTTTGATACGGTGGACTGGTCGGCTTACCGTCAGCTTGCGGAAAATCTGGATCATCTGCTTGGGGACCGTCCCCTGGACTGGCTTGTGATCAACCATATGGAACCGGACCACGCGGCGTCGGTAGAGCAGATTTTGCTGCGTTATCCGGATGTAAAAATTATTTCCAGTGAAAAGGCGTTTATGCTGATGCGTCAGTTTGGCTTCCATCCGGACGCCCATGAATGCCTTACCGTCAAGGAGGGCGATACGCACTGCTTTGGCGGCCATACGGTGACGTTTGTGGCTGCTCCTATGGTACACTGGCCGGAAGCCATGGTGACGTTTGATGCGACAAACGGCGTATTGTTTGCCGCGGACGCGTTTGGTTCTTTTATTGCATTAGACGGCAGGCTCTTTGCCGATGAAGTTGATTTTGACCGCGACTGGATTGACGAAGCGCGTCGTTATCTGACGAATATTGTCGGAAAATACGGGCCGCATATTCAGCTTTTGTTAAAGAAAGCATCCGGCATTATTGACCAGATTAAATTTATCTGTCCGCTGCATGGCCCCGTCTGGCGCGAGAATCTGGGCTATTTTATAGAAAAATACGATAAATGGAGCCGTTATGAGCCGGAAGAAAAAGGCGTGATGATTGCGTATGCTTCCATGTACGGCAATACGGAATCGGCGGCCCAGGCGCTTGCCGCAAGACTTTGCGAAAAGGGCTGTACGAATGTGGCGGTTTATGACGTGTCGAACACACACGTTTCTTATCTGATTTCGGAAGCCTTTAAATACAGCCATATAGTATTGGCGTCCGTGACATATAACCTTGGCATTTATCCGGTGATGCATAATTTCCTGATGGATATGAAAGCGTTAAATATGCAGAATCGTACGTTTGCCCTGATTGAAAACGGTTCCTGGGCATGTAAGTCCGGAGATTTGATGCAGAAATTTATTGAGGAAGAGTTAAAGAACATGACGGTATTAAACGATCGGTTAAGCATCGCGTCTTCCATGGGCGCGGATAAAGCCCTGGAGCTGGATGCGCTTGCAGACGCGATCATAGATTCTATGAAAGAGGAATAAAAGTATAAAAATTTTAAGTTCTGGTTGTGTGATGTGTACCCTCCTTACCGGATATCCGGTGAGGAGGGCATTTTTTATGCATTACTATTAAATGTAAAACATCCATGTGTTGTGTCTGATTCATACATCAATGTATCCAGAATTCTGGGTATATACCCGAATGGCCGGGATTTAAAATCTTATTGACGTAGCAATTTGTAAGTATTATACTGTAAATTAGTTAGCTTACAGATTTACAAATAATGAGGTGATTATGTGGGTAAATTAGCTTATGAGCAAGGCAGCTATGGTGAATATTTGTTGTGTTTGATGAAAGAACACAAGTTTTCATCGTCAGAATTTGCGAAGCTTATAAA
>CATOKN010000285.1 GCA_951800425.1 uncultured Lachnospiraceae bacterium | reverse complement strand
CTGCAACGGGAAGCATCAAAGATTTCCCTAATTTTTGAAAATATTTCAGCATAAAAATTTACCCCCTTGCTTTGTTTCGCCCTAGCATCGAAACATTTTACATTTTAATTTATAGATTAGCTTTCAGAAAATCTTCCACTGCTTGCGCAGCTTCTTCTTCATCCGGCCCTTCTACCGTAACTGTTATTTCCGCGCCTTTTGTAGCGCTTAAACCCATCAATGCCATGATTCTTTTGGCATTTGCTTCCTTCCCGTCTTTCGCAACGGTAATATTGCTCTGAAATCCTCCTGCCAGTTTCACAAAAAGTCCGGCTGGTCTGGCATGAATGCCAAGCTCATCCGTAATGGTATAAGTTATTGATTTCATCTGTCGCTCCCTTTAAATTTCTCTGATTGTCTTTCTAAGGCCTAATACATATGTAGGCGAAACGGATAATTCATCTACGCCCATATCCAGAAATGTCTTTGTCAGGCTGGTATCGCTTGCCAGTTCTCCGCAAATTCCAACCCAGGCATTTTCCTTGTGACCGTTTTCTACCGTCATCTGAATCAGCCGTAAAATTGCGCTGTGATGCGTATCGCAGATGTCTTCCAATTTCTGGTTCTGCCGGTCAATTGCAAGCGTATATTGCGTTAAATCATTCGTTCCTATGCTGAAAAATTCCACTTCTTTTGCAAGTTCATCACTGATGATGGCCGCCGCAGGAGTTTCAATCATAATTCCAAGCTCTACTTCTCCTGTTTCGATATTTTCGGAAGCCAGCTCAGCCTTTATTTCTTCTACGATTTTTTTGATTTTCCGGATTTCATCTACGGAAATAATCATAGGAAACATAATAGAAGCCGTTCCATAGGCGCTTGCCCGATAAATCGCGCGAAGCTGGGTGCGGAATATATCCGGCTGATTCAAACAAATGCGAATCGCACGATAACCCAATGCAGGATTTTCTTCCGGATCCAAACCAAGGTAATCCGCCTGTTTGTCTGCCCCAATGTCCAGCGTACGAATGATGACTTTCTTTCCATCCATTTTCTCAAGCACTGCTTTATAACTTTCAAACTGTTCATCTTCCGTTGGCGCGCTGTCTCTTCCAAGATAAAGAAATTCGCTTCGGAATAATCCGATTCCGCCGCCGTCCGATTCCAGCACGCGGTCAACGTCTTCTACGCCGCCGATGTTGCAGTATACGTTTACTCTTCTGCCATCAGTCGTCACATTATCTTTCCCAATCAGCTTTCTTAAGCTTTCCGTCTCGCTGATCCACTCGTCTCTCTTCGCCGTCAAATCTTTTAAAATATCATCCAGAGGATTGATAATCAGCTCCTGATTAAATCCGTCTACAATAGCCATCTGTCCATGGTATTCATCCAGAAGCGCCACGTCCGTGCTGACAAGAGACGGAAGATTCAGACTTCTCGCTAAAATTGCCGTATGAGAATTGGCAGAACCATGAATTGTTACAAAAGCAAGAACTTTATTTTTATCCATCTGGATCGTCTCGCTGGGCGTCAAATCATCTGCCAGAAGAATTACCGGCTCATCTGATTTGATGGCGTCGTCCCCTACTCCGGCCAGAATATTGATAATTCTGTTTGAGATGTCGAGAACATCCGCGCTTCTTGCTTTCATGTATTCATCGTCCATTTCGGCAAATACTTTTGCCTGTTCGTCGCCCGCTTCTTTTACGGCATATTCCGCATTGTACTTATCTTCAATTTTATTCTTAATTTCTTCTAAATATCCTTCGTCCTCCAGCATCAGTCCATGAATTTCAAAAATTTTGGCTTCTGCTTCTCCTACGCTCTCCAGCGCGTTCTGATACAATGCTCCGATTTGCTTTTTTGCCTCTGCCACTGCCTGGTCAAGTCGCTTCAATTCTGCATGAACATCTTCAATCTGAGTTTTGACCAAAGTAAATTCTTTCTTACGGTAAACATAAATTTTACCAATCGCAATTCCATTTAAAACGCTTTTTCCAGTACATCTGATCATGTCCGCTCCTCCTTATTCCGCACAGGTAATAATGTCGTCTCCGGGATTTACCGTTCCCTCGTTTTTACACTCTATTTTTGAATAAGCATCGCTGTTGCAGATTAATACCGGCGTCACCGTATCGTATCCTGCTTTACTGATTTCGTCAATATCCGCTTCCAAAAGAAGATCGCCTTTTTTTACGGTCTGCTCGGCTTCCACTTTTGTATTGAAAAACTGTCCTTTTAAATTTACAGTATCTAGTCCAACGTGAATCAGCATTTCCACTCCGTCCGTCGTCGTCAGGCCGATTGCATGGCCAGTTGGAAAAAGAGTGCTGATCGTACCGTCAGCGGGGGCATAGAACTTTCCGTCCGACGGCTGAATCGCCATTCCTTTTCCTAATATTTCTTCTGCAAAGGTCGGATCCGCCACCTCGCTGATGGGAATACACTTTCCTTTTACCGGCGCTGAAAGCACGACTGGCTTTTTCCCTTTCATAAAATCAAAGAACCCCATGATACCCCTCCGTTTCTGTCAAATATGACGAATATTTCATGGCGGCATCTGATGCAGCCGGAAAATAATTGATGAAATGTAATAAAAAACGGCTGTACCGCACGCAATTTTCGTCATATCTGCTTAATTTTGGCTAAATTGTAGCCTTACAACTGTATATTATCTTATCATATTGATTAATTATTTACAAGTTTTTTATGAAATTTATTTTTTGATTATTTTTTACTTAATTATCGTTTATGATTTCTGAATTACCGCTTGCGTGCATAAATATTGTGGCGCAGATTTTCTGCGCCACAATAACCTGATACAGCCTTATTTGATTTTTACTGTGTTTGCCTGTCCCTTTTTAGCAAGAATCTTTTGATATTTCTTCTTTTTGCTTTTTGGAACTTTTATAACGGCTTTTTTCTCGATTCCCTTGAACGCTTTTGCTCCAACGGTCTTTAATGCTTTTGCGTTCACCTTTATATTTTT
>CATOKN010000284.1 GCA_951800425.1 uncultured Lachnospiraceae bacterium | reverse complement strand
AGCGCATCCAGAATCTGTCCGACTTCTTTTTCTGAAAAGCCATATGCTTTTAAAACCTGAATTCGTTTCGGCAAATCCAGAGTATAGCAGGAAAATACGATTTCAAACTCTGCCTTATCATGCTTCTGAGGATTTTCAACCAAACGATCCATATAATAATTGACCAGCTTTTCGCTTAGCGCCTCCTCAAGTTCTGCCGGAACAAACGAATTGAAGCTCACCCTGACGTCGATATAAGGCAGGCCTCCAAAATCCACCATCAAAGGAAAACTTCTCATATTGCGGTATCCATAATTATCCCTCTGGTATGCCCATACGTTGTCCGTTATAATCTCCCGATATAATGACAATGCCAAAGGCTTTGGACGTATTCCAATCATCTCGGCAGGATTCCAGTCCGTCATAACGCTGTAAACCGTTCTTTTCCCACATAAAAACGGTTTTTTCTTCTGCGCATGCGCAATTTTATTTTCGATTCGTTCCAATTCCTGTTCCTGCGCCGTCCTATCCACAGGCTCCTGTTTCGTACACAATGTACGCACCTGCAAAATGTAAAGCTCCTCCTTTTGCGTAAACGCAAACTCTACGTCAAGATTGTCCTGGCCAAAAAAATGTTCTAACTCATGTAACGCCAGGCACAATTGATCCATAGAACCATTTTGCCTCCCCCGGCAATTTTTTTGCGTTACTTTTTTCTTAAACCTGTAATAAAGCTTGTTTTCCGCGCCCTGCCCGGACGTAATTGCAGAAGTAGATCCATTTTCATCATAATTAATGACATAATAATTTCCCATTGTATTTGGATCCAATGTAAAAGCCACCCCGCAGCTCGTTACGCCTGAAAGCATCGGCTGAATCAAAACCTGATTCTCGTCGCTGCCATCATCATAGGAAGCAATCACTTTTTCTACCGCCGACAAAAATTCCGCTTCGCCGGATACGTCTGCAATTGACTCATATTTACCAGCCTGAGAATTTTCACTTGTATCTTCTGCAAGAGAGCTGCTCCTTACTATGACGCTTTCCTTCCAGGCCAAATCCAGAAACCCTTTCACAATCTTTCCGGAACATGCTTTCCAGTCTTTTACGGTAAACATATACTGAGGCAAAACTTTCGCATGATCCAGCTTTTGATAAATCCTCTGCAGCGTCTCTGCTTTTGTACCAAGCTTATTCATATAGCATCCCTCAATTCCTCATGATATTATTCTTTCGCTTTTATCCCCGAACATCCAAAAACTGCGCCTTTCCATGCAGTCGAGTCCTTGCGGAGCCGGCCGGGAAAAAAATGCAGTCCCCTTTGAAAAAGCAAATGGAATCTCCGTCTTCCATCCTCATAGAACCGCAGCCATCCACGCACAGTAGCACGCGAAAAGACGTCTCGTCCGTCCAATATTCCACCAGATTCCGGCATCGCTCCGTATTCAAAAGCATCCGATAGACTTCAAAATATTTACATCTGCACAAAAGCTCTCTGGCGCATCCCTGCCGATATTTCAGTACCCGCAGCGGCTGCTTTGGCTCGTCGCTCTTTCGAAGAACCGCAGCCTCCAGCGCCTTGTCTATATCCAGCTTCCTGCTTTCTCCATTTTGATCCAGCCGTCCATAATCGTACAAACGATACGTCAAATCAGAATTCTCCTGAATTTCAGCAATCAGAACATCTGCCCCAATCGCATGAATCATTCCTGCCTCAATATAAAACACATCGTCCTTTTCGGCCTTTACTTTCTGTAAATACTTCTCAATGGAACCGTCCTGTATGCTGCGCCTTAATTCCTCTTTTTCCACTGTATGGCGCAGTCCGCATATCACGCTCGCATCTTTTCCGGCATCCAGAACATACCAAAGCTCCGTCTTCCCCAACTGGCCGTTTTCATATTTTTCGGCAAAATCATCGTCCGGATGCACCTGAATGGACAAATCCTTTCTGGCGTCTATCAGCTTAATCAAAATGGGCAGCTCTCCGTCCGTTTTACTGCCTGTCCCCAGAAAATCCGGATGACGCTTCAGCACGTCTGCCAAGGACTGCCCCAAAAAGCTCCCGCTCGCAATAAAGCACCGCCCGTTTGGATGCGTGGAACACTCCCAGGTTTCCGCAAGCGGATCCATCGGAATTCCTTTGGAAAAATCGTTGTTTAACCGCGTTCCTCCCCAAAGGTAATCCTTTCCGCATGGCTTTAACAAAAAAGGTTTATTCAAGTTTAAGAGGAAATTTTTGTTTGTCATCTACGGAAATCTCCTTGCCAAGCTGTACTTCAATCAGCTTTAATTCAGTTATGGCCACGATGGTATGACGGCATCCCGCCTGCATGGTAACAACGTCCCCCACAGAAACTTCCTGCTCCATTTCATCCACAATCGTCCGTCCTCTTCCGGAAATTACTGTCCAGACTTCATCGCGACATTCATGGCTGTGATAATTCATTCTGTGTCCGGGATTTAACGTGACTTTTATGGTCATGCTTTCTTTTTCCACATCCAACACACGAAAGCTTCCCCAGGATTTTTCCGCAAACATAATCTGCCGGTCGATTTTATCTACAAAAGGCTTCATATAACTGGACCGTTCTTTATCGGCTACCAGAATTCCATCCGCGCTTGCAGAAATCACTACGTCCGTAAGACCCATTGCAAGTATGGGTACATCCATTTCATTGATAATATGTACATCTTTGCAGACATCGTCCATCCATCCGTCGCCTATCACAGGCTGCTCCATCGACTCCGTCAGCGTATTCCAGGTTCCAAGGTCTTTCCACTGCCCGCCAAACCGCATGACCTGAATGCTGCTTTCCTTTTCTGCCACGGCATAATCAAAACTGATTTTGGGCATTTCTTCATATCTGGCATACAAATCATGATAATCGGTAAAATCCATCCATTCATGCGCTTTCTGCAAGACATATTTTAATTTGTAGGCAAATACTCCACCGTTCCAAAGCGCTCCTTTACGGATATATTCTCTGGCCG
>CATOKN010000283.1 GCA_951800425.1 uncultured Lachnospiraceae bacterium | reverse complement strand
TCTTTTCGGAAAGCTTGCTGATTTCCTGTCCCTTGAATGTAACGCTTCCCCCGGTAATGGTGTCCATTCCGCTTAACGCATAGAGCAGGGTGGATTTTCCTGCTCCCGATGAACCCATAACTACCGTAAAGTCGCCCTCATAAATATCCACATCTATACCCAAAAGTATTTGTGTTTTTTCACCGCTTTGCGTAAAGGTTTTATAAATATTCTTTCCGCAGAGTATTGCATTCTTCATCATGCCGCCTCCATATCTGTAAGTATCAGCCGCTTTTTGCCTGTTTTGGGATCGGGCAGGATTTCAGGGACAAATCTCACAAAAAATTGCACATAGTTAAGGCCTTTTCCTCTTAAAATATCCCTCATCTGCCGCAGCACTTCGTCCTGTACGGTTTTCTGTAAGCCGTTCGATGCCTCCGCCAGCATTTCAAAGGTGTCAGGGGATATTTGCCGGAACTGGTAATCACGAAGTCCCTCTATGCAGAAACCCTCAACAGCCAGCGGATGAAGAAATTCCTGTTTTCCGTTCCCGTCGCAAAACCATAGAATATCCTCACTTCTTCCAAGTAACCCGACAGCACGGGTAAAGGGATAACGGCTATCGGCGTTTGGAGCCTGCAGCGTGAGTTGATCGGAAAGACGGTAACGGATAAGAGGCTGGACAAAGTTGTAAAGGCAGGTCAGATACATTACGCCGTCTTGAATTTCAATGATATTCATATCATCAAACAACAGCATACCTTCCTTTGGACTGCTCTCAACGCCCAGCGACAAGGATTCGCTTGCACCGTAAAAATTGATAACATCCGAACCAAAAACGCCTTCTAAATATTTGCGTAAACTTGCCCCAAGCGGTTCGCCGCAAGTGACGATACGCAGCACTTTCAAATCTAAATCGCCTTTTTCCACAAGCTCCGCAAGAATCTTAACGGCTGACGGATAACCGATAATCATATTCGGCTTAAACTTCTTTACGCTGCTTATCCATTCATCAAGCGGAGTGTTAATATCTAAATAAATCTGCTTTGCACCCACACCGTTCACACCGTCGCCTACTGCCATAGAGCCGCCGTAACGCCCGTCTGTTGCCGCTATGTAAACGATCCGGGGGCCATATATCAGGAATTTGATAATTTCCGGCATTGTCATATTCCAAAGCGCTCCCCGGACAATACCGAGCAGCATACTGTTCCATGCGCTTTCGTCATAGACAAAGTATTTCGGTGTTCCGGTGCTACCAGAGGAATGCACAATATGAAATTTGTCCTGAAACAGCTTTTTGCCAGCGGTTTCTTTTTCATCAAAATCTCGGATTTCCTCTTGTGTAAGATCCGGCACAGTAATGATTTCTTCAAACTGTGACATAAGCACCGATTTATCCATTACGGGAAAAGCGGAAAGAGGGGCGCTGTCTATCATTTCATCCGTAATCCCTGCACGCTCAAAGCTGCTTCGATAATAGGCTGAATGTTCATACGCATAATGCAACAGCCGTTTCAGCTTTTTTGTCTGCAAAGATGAGATTTCCTCGACAGTTTTTTTCTCATTTCTTTTGAGCCACCATAAATCAAATATTGTTTTCATGTAGTTCATGATTCCTGTCCTCCTGTAACTGTAAAAGTATAAGCGGTGTTATAATCTTCACGGTGGTAGTAACGAACCTCGCCAGTGGTCTGGTTCATTACAATGCTCCATTCGGTAGATTCAAATTCTCCGAAATTATCCTTGCTTACGCTGTCAAGAGCGTCCCTGACATCGTCCATCTCCATTGTTTCGGAATCATTAAGGCAGTTTACCAAAATCTCATAACGCTCATGAGATTGTTGTGTGCCGATTCCGTTCTTTTCACCCTCTGCCAAATAAAAATTGGTAATTACCGGGGTTTTGGTAACAATCATTTCATTGTTCACATATTCCACAACTACGCTGTTACCAGTTCGGTCAGCGATTGCAAAATGAACCATATATCCAAAAGAAGCGTGCATATCGTAACTTCCAAGCAGTTCGATTGCCTCCTCTACATTGGCGGCTTTATCGAGCAGCAAACGAATAGCAGTAGTTGTTGTAATGTCCGGCTTATCTGTATTCTGTTCAATGGTCGCGCTGTCCTGAATCATATTGACGGAAACGGCAAGCCCCATTTCATTCAGTCCGTCAAGGGGTGCATAAAGCCCGGCAATTGTCTGTATCTCATCGGATAATGCTGAAAGGTTAATCCCACTCATGCTTATAAAATCTGTATTGACTGTGGATATGGAATGATAGCTATTCTCCGTCTGACTTTGTATAACCATCGCATTGCAGGCGTTCCAGTCAAAATTCCTGCCAAACAGCGCTTCCCCGTCTGTATTTTTAACGGACAATGTGCTACATCCAAAGGGGGTGCCGCCGAACAGAATATTTCCAAAATCCGCTATCCCGCTTTCCATTAGGAATGAAACGACCTCGGCATCCGATGAAGCGCCGCCTCCAGCTAAAAATTCATCGAATCCATAATCCCCGGTATATCTGACAGCAGATAAACCGTCCGTTAATTCGGTAATTTTCTCCGATAAAATCATGGTGTTTGCTTGATCCTCTCCCTGTGTGTTGGATGTCCCATGATTGCTATTATGGGTAGACAGTATTTCTTCCTTTTTACTGCTGCAGCCGGCAAAGGCTATTATCAAAAATAATGCTACCAGTAAAATCGTTAATTTCTTTTTCATCATGAACGCTCCTTACGCTAAATGCTTTTCTGATAATTTTATTATATCTGTGGTCAGCTAGAATAACAAATGCTTATATCAAATACTTTCCCATAGTTGACAGGCATACTAAAATATATTACACTATATACTAGCAAAGGAGGCTGTTCTTATGGAACTGAGAGTATTACAGTATTTTTTGGCTGTTGCAAGAGAAGAAAACATTTCAGGTGCAGCAGAATTTTTGCACCTTTCACAACCCACCTTGTCACGCCAACTTAAAGATTTGGA
>CATOKN010000282.1 GCA_951800425.1 uncultured Lachnospiraceae bacterium | reverse complement strand
CTATGAAACAGAAGATATGAAAAATATATATATCATATATGAGGTATATAAATGACGTATGGATATTAATTTTGAATACTATAAGATTTTTTATTATGTGGCGAAATATCAGAATATCACAAAAGCTGCCGCCGCTTTGGGAAGCAGCCAGCCAAACGTCACGCGGGTCATGAAGCTTCTGGAAAATCAGCTGGACTGCAGATTGTTTTTACGTGGAGCCAGGGGCGTCCGTTTGACAGAAGAGGGGGAAAAGCTGTATTATCATGTGAAAATCGCATACAGGCATTTGTGGAACGCGCAGGAGGAAATCTGTTCGAGAGAGGAGACGGGGCGCGGGACGGTGGAAATTGGAGCGACGGAGACGGCGCTTCATTTGTATCTGCTGGATTTTTTACAGGATTTTAAAGCCAGCTATCCGAAAATCCGTATCAAGATACACAATCACGCGACGCCGGAGATTGTGAAGTCTTTGATTGGGGGAAATTTGGATGCGGCGGTTCTTACGGCGCCTTTTGAAATTCCAAAGTCATTTCAGGTAAAAAAGCTGATGGATTTTCAGGAAATCCTTGTAGGCGGGACGCAGTATGTGGCCCTGGGCGAAAAAAAGCAAAAGCTTGAGCAGGTGATGGAGTATCCGTGGATTGGACTTGGCAAGGGCACGGCGACGTACGAATTTTATAAAGAATTTTTTCTTCGGCATCATATGGATATGGAGCTTGCTATGGAGGTGGCGACGTCTGCTTTGATGATACCTTTGATTCAGAATAATTTTGGAATCGGATTTGTGCCAAAGACGCTTGCGGAGCCGTTTATTCAAAGGAAAAAATTAATTCCCATCCATTTGGACTGCGAGGTTTTGGTCCGGGAAATTGGCGCGGTTGCCGCATGCGTACAGGACAGGAGCAGGGCGGCGGATATTTTTTATCAATTTTTAGAAAACAGATAAATTCGGAGGTATTTGCATGCGGGTGTTAATTGCGGAAGATGAAGTGGAAATCGCAAAAGCGTTAAAAGTGATTTTGGAAAAAAATAATTATACGGCGGACGTTGTACACGACGGCAAAGCGGCTTTGGATTATGCCGGGCAGATAGATTACGACGTATTGATTCTGGATATTATGATGCCGGAAAAAGACGGCATGGAAGCGCTTTGTGAAATCCGAAAGAAAGGGATTTTCACTCCGGTATTGCTTTTGACTGCGAAAGGAGACATTTCTGACAGGGTGGCCGGCTTAAATGCGGGAGCGGATGATTATCTGCCAAAGCCTTTTGATGTAAGCGAGCTGGTTGCCAGGGTAAGGGCGCTGACGCGGCGCAGCGATTCCTATGCGCCGGAAATTCTGACCTTTCAAAATCTGTCTTTGGATTGCAACCGGTATGAAGCGTTTGTATCAGAACGGACAGTCCGGCTGAACAAGAAAGAATTCCAGATGATGGAGATGTTTATAAAGCATCCCCATCATGTGTTTTCCTCAGAACATCTGATGGATAAAATATGGGGACTTGATTCGGAAGCGGGAATCGACGTGGTATGGACTTATATTGGCTTTTTGCGCAAAAAATTAAAAGCGCTGCATGCGGACGCAGCAATCAAAACTATCCGGGGAGCCGGATATGCTCTGGAGGAAAGCAAATGCTGAAAAAAATGCGGCAGAGGTTTGTGCTTGCGGCAATGTCGGCGATTACCGCGGTGATGTCCGTTCTTGTCCTTGGCATTAATTTCTGGAACTACTCCGTTACGATTGAACGGATGAATCAAACGATACTTCAGTTGATGGATAAGGAGCCCCCGGGGATGGAAGCGGGCGCGCCCGGCAGAAAAGGAAAGCCGCCCGGAGATTTTTTTGGCGGGCCGTCTCCGGAAGCTCCTTATATGACGCGTTATTTTTCCGTGTATGTGCATTCCGACGGAACCATTGCGGATATAAGCAGAGACTTTATTTCCTCAATTTCGGAGCAGGAGGCGGAAGAATATGCCGCCGCTGCGTTAAAAAAAGGAAAGCCGTCGGGATTTTGCAAAGAATACCGCTTTGTTGCGGTAAAAGACGCTGACGGAACGCATCTTTTTTTTCTGAATGTGTCCAAAGAGCAGCAGTTTATGAAAATTTTATTGTTCATTTCCTGTCTGGTGGCCTTTTTAAGCATTATCGTCGTCTTTTTTTTGGTCGTCGTATTTTCCGGGCGCGCCATTCGTCCCTATATGGAAAATATGGAGCGTCAGAAAAAGTTTATTACCGATGCCAGCCATGAAATCAAAACGCCGCTGACTTCCATTGGTGCGAGCGCAGAGGCGCTTTCGATGGAAATTGGAGAAAACGAATGGGTCGCAAATATCAAAAGCCAGACGGGCAGACTCTCAAAGCTGGTCGCAGATCTTGTTACGCTTTCGAGACTGGATGAGGAAACGCCGTTTTTTGAGAAAGACCGTTTTTCTTTCAGCGAAGCGGCATGGGAGGTTGCGGAATCCTTTCGTTTTCTTGCCAGGGCAAAGCAAAAAAATTTTTCCTGTCAGATAGAGGAAGATCTGGATTTTTATGGAGATCAGGCGTCCATACAAAAGATGTTATCCGTTTTGCTGGACAACGCATTGAAATATTCCTGTGAAAATGGCCGGATTCGTTTAAAAATATTTAAAAAACATAAGCATATTGTAACAGAAGTATGGAATGATTGTGAGAGTTTGGAGATGGACGATCCCAATCGTCTGTTTGACAGGTTTTATCGTCCGGATCCGTCGCGCGCTTATGGAACCGGAGGATATGGAATCGGGCTTTCTATTGCGAAAGCGATTGCAGAGGCGCATCACGGACGGATTTCTGTGAAATTTTGTAAAGGAGAGGGCATACAATTTCGGATTGTGTTGTAGTTTTTTCAGGTAGATTTCAGGTTGCCGGCGTATACTTGCAAAAGAAACGAACAGAGAGGAGCTTTTGCATGGAGCAGAAAGAGCGTTTCCGGCATGAATTAAAGTATGAGAGTACTTATGAGG
>CATOKN010000281.1 GCA_951800425.1 uncultured Lachnospiraceae bacterium | reverse complement strand
CTGCCCATAAAAAATATTTTCAATGAACAGTATGCCAGGGATATTTCAAAAAAAGTCCGGGCAACGGTAAAATCAAAGCAGAAAGCGGGGGAGTTTATCGGTTCTTTTACCAGTTACGGTTATAAGAAATCGCCCGCAGACAAGAATAAGCTTATCATTGACGAATACGCTGCAGAGGTGGTGAGGAAAGTATTCCGTTTATATGTGGGAGGAATGGGAAAACTGAGTATCGCCAAACTTTTAAATGCGGAAGGAATCCTCTGCCCGTCCGAGTATAAAATGGCAAACGGTTTAAACTACAAGAACGGCAACCGTCTGGAAAGTACTTCTTATTGGACATATTCTACCATCAACATCATGCTGAAGAATGAAATGTATCGGGGGAATATGGTGCAAGGAAAAAAACACCAGAGGATGAAAGGCAGGCAGAAATTGGTGGATAAAGAAGAATGGATTGTTGTCGAAGGCACACATGAACCAATCATTGACCTGGAGACATGGGAAAAGACACAGAAGCTTTTGTCAAAACGTCACAGGGATATGGGGCTGGAAGAAAATAAGAATATTTTTGCCGGATTTATCGTATGCGCAGATTGTGGCAGGGCTATGATGAAGAATTTCTGGAAACGTGCAGATGGGAGTAAAGCATATTCTTTTTACTGTGGGACATACAAACGTCATGGAAAAGGGTACTGTACGCCGCACACACTGCCGCTCCATGTCCTGGAAGAAATTATACGAAATGATTTAAGAACAATTATCCAAAACGTCAATGATATACAAAGGCTTGTAGCCAATCAGTCGTTCCCTTATCCCAAAGAAGAAGAAAGTGCCAGGATGGAGCTTGTCAGGGTAAAGGCAGAATTAGAGCGGGTGCAAAAATTAAAGAAATCCGTCTATGAAGATTATAAAGATGAGATGATTTCAAAAGAAGAATATGTTGCTTACCGTGAAGATTACCTGAAAAAAGAAGAACTTTATAAAAAGCAGGCGGCGGCTCTGGAAGAAAAAATGAAAGAAAGCGTTACGGAGGACGTAGTTCAGACGCCGTGGCTGAAAAGGCTGCTGGAGATGAAAGAAATTGAAAACCTGGACAGAGAAGTGATTGTAGAGATGGTAGACCAGATTGTTGTGCATGAGAACCGCAAAATTAAAATCAGTTACAATTTTGGAAACGAATTGGAGAATTTTGCGCATATAACATCCGGCACACGGCGGCTTTGACAATGGCGCAATGTATCAGGGAAGAAAAGAAAAGGATGATAATTTGCGGCTGGCCCTGGCAGTAGGAGATATTTTAAAACAGCAGGGATATGACGTGATTTATACGAGAACGACGGATATTTATCAGTCGCCGTATGAAAAAGCTCAGGTTGCAAATGAGGCCGGAGCGGATTATTTTGTTTCTTTTCACAGAAATTCGGGCGAGGAAGATAATACGTATCATGGAGTACAGACGCTGATTTACGGAGGAGATGACGAAAGAGCCAGGCGGCTGGCAGAATCCATTAACGAAGAACTGGAGAAAACAGGATTTGACAACCTGGGCATTGAAGAAAGAACGGGACTTGCGGTACTCAGACGTACGGAAATGCCGGCCGTTTTGATTGAAGCCGGATTTATCAACCATGAGAAAGACAATGAAATTTTTGATAATAATTTCAATGAAATTGCCGGCGCCATCGCAATGGGAATTGAACGCGTTGTTCCGATTGGCGGAAACGTAAGGGAGCAAAGCAACGATGACGGAAGAGATTTGACGTTTGGCGTGGAAGTAGGCAGATTTGCCTATCGGACGACGGCGAACTTTCTGGCGGAACAGTTGATGGACCAGGGCTTTTTGGGATATGTGTCAGAAGACGACGGCATGCTGCATGTAATCGCCGGAAAAGAAAGCTCTCTTGAGGACGCTGTAAAATTGCAAAAAAGGCTGCGGGAACTGGGGTATCGCACGCTGGTTGTTGCAACAGATGAAAAAAAGCTTTAATCTGGTTTTAATCTTTTTGTCATAATATATATTGGGTTAATTTTGAATAGATTTATCCTGGAAAGAAATGACAGCCTCCGGCGGATTGCAGGACGTTTCCTGACAAATGCGCCGGAGCAATTGGAAAAATAACAGGAGGGTTTATGCGGTTACTGGTAGTTGAAGATGAAAAGGATCTGAACCGGATTCTTGTGAAAGAACTGGAAGCGGAAGGCTATCTTGTGGATAGCTGCTACGACGGAGAAAGCGCGTTTGATTATTTGTGCATGGCAGAATATGACGGTGCGATTTTAGATATTATGGTGCCTAAAATGGACGGGTTTACAGTTTTAAAAAAAGTGCGCCGCAGGGGGATTACGACGCCGATTTTATTTTTGAGTGCAAAAAGCGATATTAACGATATTGTGACGGGGCTGGATTTGGGAGCGGATGATTATATGGTCAAGCCTTTTGAATTTAAAGAGCTTCTGGCAAGGATTCGCATGATCACAAGGAAAAAAGTCAATGCGCATGAAAATCTGTATAGCTGCGGAGATTTGGTGGTAGACTGTAATAACTGCTCCGTAAAAAGGAAAGGAAAACTGATTGAATTGTCTCCGAAAGAATATTCGGTGCTTTTGTATTTAATCCGAAATCAGAACATTGTTGTGACAAGGGAGCAGATTGAAGCGAATATCTGGAATTTCGATCGTTACAGCAGTTCCAACCTTGTAGATGTTTACATTCGGTATCTGAGGAAAAAAATTGACGATGAATTTGAATTTAAAATGATTCAGACAATTCGAGGGGTGGGGTACGTATTAAAAGGAGAAGACTAAAACAGGTATCCATTATTCGATACAGCGCATTTTTGCCGGCAGCATTTGTTATCATTATGGCGATCGTTATGGTGATTACCGTCCGGCTTTTGTCAAATGCGGCGATTGATTATGAGATCAAAAGAGAACTGAATAAAAGCGTGGATGCAAATGCCAGAAATCTCTCTATTGTAGACGGAGAGCTTGTCATATC
>CATOKN010000280.1 GCA_951800425.1 uncultured Lachnospiraceae bacterium | reverse complement strand
CTCTTAGCTCTTCCCACGCAAAGATCATATTATACCCGTCTACCAGCAGATAGTCTTCTTTTGGCTCTTCCTTTTTTTCCTTGCGGCGAGGCGTCTCTTCCTGCTGACTGGCCACCGTTCGCCGATGCGTCTGATAACCCTTCTTTTTCAAAGAGTTCCGGCGTTTATTCGCATCAAAAGTCCTGGCTAAAATTGCATCCACTTCTTCCGTTCCAAGCCAAGCTTCTTCTTTAAAATCACTTTGCAAAACGCCGTAATCTTTTGCATCCCTTTCGTTTTTCTGTCCGGATAAAAAGCTTTCCAGATGCATAAATTCCGGCACGCGGTCCCATTCCACCAGGTATCCGGCTCCGTGGGAACAAAATACGGAAGAAGAGGGATTGTCCGGATCTGCTTCGTCGTCATATCCAATCTGCGCAATGACGTCTGCGGAATTATGGCATGCTCCGTATCCTCCATAGCTGAAAAACAATCTGCCGCGCCCTTTTGTATACGCTGCCATTTCTTTTGCATATTCCTGAAAACAGGCCACAGGAACCCTCCCTGTAAAGAATGCTTCGCCGTCTGAAATTTCAGGTCCCTCCATTGTTCCATTACGCATCTTTATATCTGTCATCGCCCGCCCCACAAATTCTTCCGGCACATGCAGCCGGTAGACGTAATATGGCTCCAGCAAAAGAGACTCGGCCTGTTTTAGTCCCTGTCTGACTGCCCGATAGACGGCCTGGCGAAAATCTCCGCCCTCCGTATGCTTCTGATGCGCTTTTCCTGATACAAGCGTAATTTTCATATCTGTAATCGCAGAACCGGTCAAAACGCCGATATGTTCCTTTTCTTTCAGATGCGTTAAAATCAGCCGCTGCCAGTTTTTATCCAAATCGTCTTCTCTGCAGTTGGATGCAAACGCAAGGCCGCTTCCGCGCTCTTTCGGCTCCAGCAAAAGATGCACTTCCGCATAATGACGCAGGGGTTCATAATGACCGACGCCCTCTACGACGTCTGCAATCGTTTCTTTATATAAAATATGACCGGCGTCAAAATCAATTTCTGTTCCAAATCTGTCAAGCACCTGTCTTTTTAAAATTTCTGTCTGCACTTCCCCCATAACGCTCACCAGGATTTCCTGGTGCGTTTCATTCCAGATAAGGTGCAGCTTTGGCTCTTCTTCCTCCAGCTGCCGCAGCTTTGGCAGCATCTGCATGGCGTCGCATCCCTCCGGCAATGCCATCCGGTAGGTCAGCACCGGCTCCAGCAAAGAATCTCCAAAAGACGCTTCTCTTCCCAGCCCTTCGCCCGGATACGTTTTACTAAGCCCGGCTACCGCGCAGACTTCTCCGGCCACCGCTTCATTTACCGTTTCATATTTTGCACCAGAGTAAATCCGAATCTGGCTTATTTTCTCTTCCCAGGAAGCGCCATTGTTACGGACGGGCATCCTTACCGTTAAGCTTCCGCCCGTAATTTTCAAATACGTCAGCCTTGTTCCCGCCTCGTCCCTTGCAATTTTAAATACTTTTGCGCCAAATTCCTGCGGATAAATCTTTTTTTTCACATATTTACAGATTTCCTGCAAAAATTCTGCCACGCCCTCCTGCTTTAACGCCGATCCGAAATAACAGGGGAATATTTTTCGCTCCGCAATCATCCGGCGAATGTCTTTCTCTTCCAGTCGTTCCGTTTCCAGAAAAATTTCCAGCGCCTCCTCGCCGCACATCGCGGCTTCTTCCATAAACGCCTCTGTTTTTTCACAGGAAAAATCCACGCATCCATCGGAAAGCTGCCGTTTCAGCTCTTCCAAAAGCTTTTTCTTTTCTGTTCCCGGCTGATCCATTTTATTCACAAATAAAAAAACGGGAATCCCATATGCCTTTAGCAAATTCCAGAGCGTTACCGTATGCCCCTGCACTCCGTCCGCACCGCTTATGACAAGAACGGCATAATCAAGCGCCTGCAATACGCGTTCCATCTCTGAAGAAAAATCGATATGCCCCGGCGTATCCAATAATGTAATTGTAAGATCCGGCAGCTTTATCATGGCCTGTTTGGAAAAAATCGTAATTCCCCGCTCCCGCTCATACGCATACGTATCCAGATGCGCATCCTGCTTATCTACTCTTCCTTTTTGCCGAATCATGCCCCCGGCATACAAAAGACCCTCGGAAAGCGTGGTTTTTCCTGCGTCTACATGAGCGAGAAGACCAATGCTGACAGATTCGGAAAGCCTTCCCGGACATTTGCTTTCTCTCTTTTCCGACGCGTCTTCCATAGAAAATACCCTTTCTCTCTGTTCTATTTTGTTCCTGCTTGAATTGCTTTGGCATTTGTATCGCATTTATTTTTCTCGCTCTATATGACTTGCCTTACAAATGCCTCCGCCTCCTCTCTTCCCATCTGATACCTCTGCATAAGCTGTCCAATAATCACTTCATCCGGAATTGCAAACGAACGAAAGCTCTCAATTAAAGCGCGAATGCCCTCTCTTCTTCCTTCTTTTCTTCCCCGCTCTTCTCCAATCTCCTGGTTTTCCTGATCCCGCATCAATAACGTCATATATTCATGCCTCCATTTCCTGTTCATTTTTGCTTTTCTAACTGCTTCTTCCAGATCCTGTACAAAAGGATTTTCCGGCTTTGCACCTGCCACGTAATCAAGAAAAGCTTTCAGTTCCGGCCGGACGTCGTGCATCGTTCCCCTGGCATTTAAAAAAATCTTGGTTGTTCCGTCACAGAGAGCAATGCTGCTATCTTCTCTGCATAAATTTTCAAACGTATACACATGCCGTCCCTGTCCAAATAAATCCGACAGGCAGATAAATATCACAAAGCTCCGGATCCTGCATCACTTTTCCAAAAATAAAATCATTGGATATGCCAAGCTCTTCCCAGTCTGTCTGAATTTTTTTCCTGTGCGCCATAGTGCGTTCCTCATGTTCTTTCTGCTAATTCCTGCTTTTATTTTTATACTCAGACATCTCAATGACAAAAAGCCAAAATCCGTCTTTCTCCCGTATCAGATATTC
>CATOKN010000279.1 GCA_951800425.1 uncultured Lachnospiraceae bacterium | reverse complement strand
GGTCGTCTCAGGTTCAATGATCAAATCCACATATCCCCTTCTTGCCGCCGAAAGCACGCTGGACTGCAGCTTGTCATATTCTTTGGCCTTTTCTCCAATGACGTCTGCGCTCGCGTCTGCATACATAATTTTTGCTGCAAGCTCTGCATCCATCATGCCAATTTTAGCGTCCGGCCATGCATAAACCAAATCTGCTCCAATTGATTTGGAATTCATTGTGACATATGCGCTGCCGTAAGCTTCGCCTGTAATCAGATTTACTTTTGGCACGTCTGCGGAAGAAAATGCGCAGGTAAGCTTCGCCATTGATTTTGCAAGATTGTTTTCGGAACATTTGCCCGCTTTATAACCTCTGACATTTGTCAGGGAAAGAACCGGTATATCGAACGCATCGCAGAAAGCAACGAATTCCGCCGCTTTATTGCATCCCCTTGCGCTTAAAACATTGTCAAACTCTTCCGTCTTCTTTCCATCCTCATCATAGCATTCCGTGCAATTGGCAACGGCTCCTACGGTTGTCCCATTCAAGCGGATAAAACCGGTAACCATATCCTTTGCAAAATCTTTCTTTGTCTCAAGGAATACATGATCGTCTGCAATTTCACTTAATACGTAGCGCGGATCGCCTTTCATTGCCCTGAGGTTTTCACACGCGCGGTTTAAGTCGTCCGCGCACTCTTCCGTCAGGCCGCCCATTCCGTTATTTCCCGGCAAAAGGCATACCAGATTGCGAATGGAATCTAAGATTTCATCCTCTGTTCCGACTGCGTCTACGCAGCCTGTCTCTTTGGACTGGTATTCTGCTGAAGAAGTATCGCATTTATCCACGCGGTTTCCAGGTATTGCATTTGGAGAATTGACAAACATTTTGCCTTTTGCAGATTCAATGAAATTGAAATCGCACAATGCCGAAACTGTCGCAAGCCCTCCGCCGCAAGTACCAAAAACCGCGGAAATCTGAGGAATCACTCCGGATGCTTCCGTCTCTTTCAGATAAATCTGTCCCAGGCCGTTCAGGGCATCTACAGATTCCTGCAGACGAATGCCCGCACAATCTAAAAATCCAATGACCGGCGCTCCCATTTTCATTGCCATGTCGTAAACAGAAGCGATTTTTTTCGCATGCATCTCGCCGATGGTGCCGTTCAATACAGACGCGTCCTGGCTGTAAATAAATACCAGATTGCCGTCAATCAGGCCATGGCCGATGATAACGCCGTCGGAAGGTGTGTCCGTATTCGACAAATTGAAATCTGTACTTCTTGCTGTGACGAGAGAACCAATTTCCATGAAACTGTTCTCATCGAGTAACTTAACAATGCGCTGCATTGCCAAGCCATTGTTACTACTGCTCATTTTTTGCCCTCCATCTATTTTTGTAAATTTAAAAAATTTCCAAGGTAATTGTATATTGTTTGTAATAAATTTTCAATAGTTTTTCATATTTTTTAGCAAACTTATGTCACAAAAAGGGTTCTTTTCCTTTTATCACAGCAGAAAATTTTCAGCCGCCATCTTGAAAAACCACAAAAAATCTCTTTTCTCCACAGACGCTTTCGCACAAACTTTCCGTTCCCAGAGTACGCTCCCATCCAGAAGATACCTTATTTTTCCCACTTCCTGCCCCTCCTTAACAGGCGCCGTAAGGGATTTCTCTATCTCACAGGAAACCTCAATTTTTTCTTCTTCTTTCATCAGAAGAGACGGCGCCTCTTTTTCTTCTTTTATATAGACAGGCACAGCCGCCTTTCCATATAAATATCTGGTCTTTGCCTCTTCCACCGGAATATCGAAAAGCCATTCCTCTGATATAGCTTCCTTTGCCAGATTCCGTTTCTGATAATTCGACAGCCCATACTGCATCAGTTTTTTTGTATCTGACCATTTATAAGTCTTATTGTTTGGCCAGCCGCAGGCAAGAAGCGAAACGACAAACGTCTTTCCGTCCCGTTCTAACGCTCCTACGTAGCAATACCCGGCTTTCCCGGTAAATCCCGTCTTTCCGGAAACAGCTCCTTCCATCATATTCAAAAAAGCATTGTGATTATTGCAGGAAAAATTCCGCGTACCTTTTTCATTCGAAAAATTGTACGAGGGCGTTCCTGTAATCTTAAGAAACTCCTCTTTCTGCGGCGACTTTTTGATGCAATAGCTCATAATAAGCGCAAGATCTTTTGCCGTTGTCGCATGCATAACCGTCTTTTTTTCCCCCTCTTTTGTCAAAATCTCTTTTTGCGCGTCCAGTCCGTTTGGCGTCAGAAAACAAGTTTGTTTACAACCGATTTCTTCTGCTTTTTTGTTCATCATTTCTGCAAATCCTTCCACGCTTCCTCCGATATGCTCCGCAATTACAACAGCCGCGTCATTATGAGATTCCAGCATCAGAGAATACAGCAAATCTCTTAAGCGATAGCGTTCTCCTTTCTGCACGGAAAGCCTTACTTTTGGCATGGAAGCCGCGTAATCGGATACCTGTGCGTAGTCTTCCAGGTTACCGTTTTCAAGGGTTATAATGCAGGTCATAATTTTCGTAGTACTTGCCATGGGAAGGACTGCGTCCCCTTTTTTTTCAAATAAAACACGCCCGGAATCGGCGTCCATCAAAACCGCCGACTGGGCGTATAATTTACTCTCGTTTATGGTTGTCTCAGATTCTTTTGCCTGACACGGCGTCTTTCCCCAAACAGACGACAAAAAAATCAAAATAACAAGAATCACATGCAATACAATACGTTTCATGGCTTTTCCCCATAACCGCAACATTACTGCATTTTATGCGAACATCCGGGAATTTATGATGCCTCGTCAAACTGGGAATTATAAAGCTCCGCATAAAATCCCTGCCGCTTCATCAATTCTTTATGGCTTCCCTGTTCGATAATGTCTCCGTCTTTCATAACTAAAATCAAATCTGCGTCGCGAATTGTAGAAAGCCTGTGCGCAATAATAAAGCTGGTCCTGCCACGCATCAGATTATCCATCGCTTTCTGAATCCGAATTTCCGTCCGGGTATCCACAGAAGACGTCGCTTCATCC
>CATOKN010000278.1 GCA_951800425.1 uncultured Lachnospiraceae bacterium | reverse complement strand
ACCCGGTATAAAGCGTTAAAGGGAGGCGCAAAATCAACCGCTTCCGACTATATCTATAAAGGACAGGATACTTTCTATTTACAGAAATTTGACGTAGACGCTTCCTATGACGGATTATACTGGCATCAGTATATGCAAAATCTTTTAGCGGCAGACAGCGAAGGAAAGAAAGTTCAGGCAGGATATAAAGAAATGGGAATCCTAAATAACGGCTTCGTATTTAAAATTCCGGTATACAACAATATGCCGACCTCCCCGTGTCCAAAACCGGGAGACAACTTAAACAAGCCGGATCTGAAAGTGGTACAAAACGGATATAAATCCGCCCAATTATCCTGGAACGAAACACCCGCCGCGCAGGGATACCAAATTTACCGCGCAGAAGCAAAATCTGACACATTCAAAAAGCTTACAACCACAAACGCAGATACCTTTTCTTTTACAGATACATCCGTCACACCTGGAAAATCATACCAGTACAAAGTACGGGCTTACCTGAGATTAAGCGGCGGAAATAAATACTCCGCATTTTCCAGCGTAAAATCCGCAGACTTTTCCATCCCCGCCACAGCATGGAACGACTTTAAAATCAAAAGTTACAAAACAATCCGTCTGTCCTGGAAAAAGAAAGCTGTAGACGGCTATCAGGTTTATCGGAAAACCGGAAAAGGCAAGTATCGCTGCATACAGACCCTAAAAGGAAAGTCTTCCACAACTTTAAAAGACATGACCGTAAAGCCCGGCCGCGCCTATACCTACCGGATTCGCGGATACGTAACAGTAAACGGAAAACGCTATTACGCGCCTTATACTCCGACGAAAACGGCAAAGCTGAAAATGGCGGTTCCACAGCTAAAGAAAGCTTCCGCTTCCGGAAAGAAAAAAATAAAGCTGACCTGGAAGCGGGACTCCAAAGCCGACGGTTACTTTATATACCGTTCTTCTTCTAAAAAAGGCCGCTATAAAAAAGTAAAAACGATACCCAAAAACAAAACCGTTAAATGGTTTGATACAAACATTCAGCCGAAAAAAACATATTATTATAAAATGCGTTCCTATATTAATACAACATCCGGAACAAAATCTTCCGGTTATTCCCCGGTTGTCAGCACAAATCCTTAAAAAGCTCAGTTGACAAACCTTTTTAACTATGGCAGAATATTTAATTAAAAATAGCGCTTTTGGGAGAAAAACCTGTGAGAAAAAAGAACATTCTCATTTATAAGAGAAAATATAAACACAATTATGGAGATCCTATCCTCGCCGACTGCTGCGGATACCTGATAAAAAAAGCCGCCGAAGAATCCGGCATTCCGGTAAAAGTAACTATGGCCGACGTATATTGCAAACTGCCTTTTATCATTGATTTTCATCTGCGCCATACGGACATTGTCGTATATCCTGGAGGCGGTCTGAATTCCGTCACTTTTAATCAAATGCTGCTGCGGCTTTTTGAGCGGATTCACACTTACGATGCAATAGAAATTTTTATCAATGCAGTTGGTATTACCAGAATAAAGCCAAAAAAAGCGAATGTGAAGCTTCTGAAACAACTTTTTCACATGCCTCAGATCAGGCAGATTACAACGCGCGGAGACATCGGAAAGCTGGAAAAATATATTGCCGATTCAAAACCATATCCTCCCGCCCTGGTATTTGATCCCGCAATCTGGGTCAATGAAGCATATTGCATCGAACGCAATCCAAAATCAGAAATCATTGGAATCGGCCTGATTCGTCCCGAAATTTTTGAAGAACGCAAAACAGACATTTCTGAAAACCAGGTTGAAAACATGTATATTGGCATTATAGAGGAGCTGGAGAAACGAAACTATCAATGGCAATTTTTCACAAACGGCCTCTATGGCGAATATCGTTTCGGAGTACAGCTGTTAAAGAAGATGGGGCGCAGCAAAAGAAAATATATTGGTTCCCATATTTTCAGCGCCCGAAAATTAGTGAAAAAAATTGCCGGGTATCAGGCAGTCATCGCTGCAAGAATGCACGCCAACATTATTGCGACTTCCCTTGGAATCCCATCGGTCGGACTTGTCTGGAATGATAAGATGAATATGTTCGCGGAAATGATTGGCTGCGAAGAACGATATATCCCACCAGAAAGACTTATGGAAGCGGAATACATCACAAATCAAATGGAAGCCGCCATGCGTGAGGGATACGATATGGAACGAATCGAAGCCATGAAAAAAACAACGATGCATACCATCCAAAACATTGTACAAAGCGAATCGGTTCACAGTTAAAAAGAAACCGTTTCCTGCTGTAATCCAAATCGTCACATCTTTCCACGTAATCTATATATTATAGAAAAGATTACAAGGAAAGGAATTTGTTCATGGAAGAAGCAAAGACCCCGATCACCAGTCCATGCTCCTTTGCCGGCATACAGCCGATTCTGATGGACTTACCGTACCCGCCCGTTATGATCACAGAAAAAAATCCCGCTTACGCAAATCTCTTAAGCATGGATTACTGCGGCCCGGTATCTGAAATGTCTGCCATTACGCAGTATATCAATAACGAAAACCGTTTATCCTGCGAACTGTGCCCGCTGGCAAAAACGCTTTTGGGCCTTGCAATGGCGGAAATGATGCATCTGCAAAAGCTGGGCCAGCTGATCGTCCTGCTGGGCGGAAGCATTGATTTTAGCGCAAGACTGCAAAACGGGAAAAAAATGCTCTGGACGCCGGAATATCTTTCGATTCCGGAACACGCGAAAAAAATGATTTACGCAGACATAGACGCAGAAAAATCAGCTATCAAGCAGTACCGCATGCATATCAAAATGATTGGCGATCCATGCGTAACCGCCGTACTGTTTCGGATTATTCAGGATGAAGAATATCATATTATGATTTTAGAGCATCTGCTCAAAGACCTGCCATAACCGCAGAAAAATGCAGTCAGCCGCCATCTTCCATTTCGGAAGCCGGCGGCTGACGTTTTAATCTTTTTCATATCCGTTTCTTTTATAGAGTAATAAAAACACAAGCACGCTGATAACCAGCTCTCCAATCAGAACTGCCATATCCAGCGTCTTTATCACATAC
>CATOKN010000277.1 GCA_951800425.1 uncultured Lachnospiraceae bacterium | reverse complement strand
CCTTTGTATAGAACGGACTCGGAGAAAATGTACCCATTCCGCCGGTATTAAGTCCTGTATCCCCATCTCCCGCACGCTTATGATCCTGTGCAGAAGTCATGGTCTTAATCGTATTTCCATCTACAAAGGATAATACCGACACTTCACGCCCTGTCATAAACTCTTCGATGACCATCTCGTTTCCCGCGTCCCCGAATTTCTTATCCAGCATAATTGTCTTTACACCGTCTAACGCCTCCTCAAGCGTATTGCAGATCAGTACGCCTTTGCCAAGCGCAAGTCCGTCCGCTTTCAGAACAATCGGCATCTTTGCCGACTCCAGGTACGAAAGCGCGTCCGACGGATTGTCAAACGTCTCGTAAGACGCCGTTGGAATCTGATATTTTTTCATCAGATCTTTTGAAAACGCTTTTGAGCCTTCCAGAATCGCCGCGTTTTTCCTGGGACCAAACACTTTTAATCCTGCCTGTTCAAACTCATCCACAATGCCTCCGGCCAGCGGATCGTCCATGCCGATAATCGTAAAATCAATTTTATTTTCCCTGGCAAACGATACCAGCCTGTCAAATTCCATCGCGCCAA
The DNA here is from genome assembly GCA_951800425.1 of uncultured Lachnospiraceae bacterium. Classification (GTDB taxonomy): domain Bacteria; phylum Bacillota; class Clostridia; order Lachnospirales; family Lachnospiraceae; genus Roseburia_B. The sequence goes on along the minus strand of CATOKN010000277.1, from coordinate 2,503 downwards.
TCGGCACGCATTCCGCAATTTTTCCAATCCCGGCGTTGCCCGGAGCGCAGTATATTTTCTCCACGCGGCTGCTTTTTGCCACGCTTGCCGCAATCGCGTGTTCTCTCCCGCCGCTTCCTACAATCAATACTTTCATGTTATCCTCCTCATCCCACAGAGCCTTTTACAATTGCTTTCCCGTCTTCTACCGTAACCCGTCCGTTTGCAATCCAGTCAATGGCCTGAGGCAAAATTTCCCACTCTGCTTCTTCCATTACCCTGCGCTGCAAAATTTCCGGCGTATCTCCCTCTTTTACTTCAACTGTCTTCTGCGAAAGAATCGGCCCCGTATCCGTCCCTTCGTCGACAAAATGCACCGTAGCCCCCGTCACTTTTACGCCCCGCAAAAGCGCGCCCTCATGTACTTTCAGTCCGTAATAGCCCGTTCCGCAAAAAGACGGAATCAGAGACGGATGAATGTTTATGATACGGTTTTTGTACGCCGCAATCATCTGCGGCGGAATCACTACCAGAAAGCCCGCCAAAACAATCAAATCCACATTATAGGAATTGATTTTCGAAAGCAGTTCCTGATTAAACGCTTCTCTGCTTTCGAAATCTTTCGGAGAAATGCAACTGTTTTTGATTCCTCTGTCTGCCGCGCGTTTCAAAGCATAGGCATTCTGGTTATTGCTAATCACAACCTCAATTTTTGCATTGGAAATTCTTCCGTCTTCGATAGCGTCCATAATTGCCTGTAGGTTTGTCCCGCCGCCGGATACAAGAACAGCGATTTTTAACATAATGTAACTCCTTTTTCCCCATTTTCAATTGTGCCGACAAGATAAGGCATGTCGCCAGCCGCTTTGATAGCTTCCATGGCCGCAACCTGTTCCTCTTTTGCTACGGCGATAATCATGCCAAGCCCCATATTATACGTATTGTACATCATTTTTTCCTCAATGTTTCCTTCCCGCTGCAGCATGGCGAAAATCGGAGGAATGGGGTAGCCTCCCTTTTTGATTACCGCATGTTTTCCTTCCGGAAGCATTCTCGGCACGTTTTCATAAAAACCGCCGCCCGTAATATGACTGCAGCCTTTCACCAAAACGCCCGCTTCTTTGAGCTGTTTCAACGCCGCCACATAGATTTTAGTAGGCGCAAGCAGCGCGTCGCCAAGCGTTGCGCCCAATTCTTCATGATACGTTTCCAGCGTCTTTCGATCCATGGAAAATACTTTTCGTACAAGGGAAAATCCATTGGAATGCACGCCGGAACTTGCAAGTCCAATCAATACGTCTCCCTCTTTCAAATCCTTTCCGGTAATGATGTCTTTTTCATCTACGATGCCAACGGCAAATCCTGCCAGATCGTATTCGTCCTCCGGCATAAGCCCCGGATGCTCCGCCGTCTCGCCGCCAATCAACGCCGCGTTCGCCTGTTTGCATCCTTCGGCAACGCCGCTTACGATGGTTGCGATTTTCTCCGGATAATTTTTGCCGCAGGCAATGTAATCCAGGAAAAACAACGGTTCGCCGCCCGCGCAGACAATGTCGTTGACGCACATCGCCACGCAGTCAATACCAATCGTATCATGTTTATCCAAAAGAAACGCCAGTTTTATTTTCGTACCTACGCCGTCCGTTCCGGATACCAGCGTCGGCTTTTCCATATGACGAAAGCTTTCCATGGAAAACGCGCCGGAAAATCCTCCAAGCCCGGTCAGGACCTCTTTTCGCATTGTTTCCTGCACATGCTTTTTCATCAATTCCACCGATTTGTATCCTGCCTCAATGTCTACGCCCGCGTTCTTATAATCCATGCTTTTTCTCCTTTATTTCGTATAATTTTTATAGCCGACTTCCTGTAACTTTGCGTCTTTTGCCTGTACCTGTTCTTTCAATTCTTTCGAATAGTCCTTTAATTTCTGCAAAAGCTCCCCGTCGCTTACCGCAAGAATTTTTGCCGCAAGCAGCGCCGCGTTTGCCCCGCCGTTTATCGCAACTGTGGCAACGGGAATTCCGCTTGGCATCTGTACAATCGAATACAGAGAATCTCTGCCGCCAAGAGACGTCGTATGCATTGGAATTCCAATGACGGGCATTGGAAAAATTGCCGCGCACATGCCCGGCAGATGCGCCGCCATGCCCGCTCCTGCGATGATTACCCGAAATCCCTTTTCCTCCGCTGATTTTGCATATTCAAAAAATACGTCCGGCTCTCTGTGCGCAGAGATAATTGTCATTTCATATGAAATCCCCAATTCTTCCAGTACGTCCGCTGCTTTTGCCATTACGGGCATATCCGAATCGCTGCCCATTACAATTCCTACTTTTGCCATGAGTTTGCTCCTTTTCTTTTCTGTAAATTTCTTTTTTTATAAAAATTATAACCTGTGTTTCGATGAAACACAAGAATCATTTACAACGGCCGATTCAGCTCCTCCGTTCCCTTTACCGCAAATTTTCCATCCCGTATTATATCCATACTGCTTCCGTCCGCTCTGACCGCCGTTATCGTATCC
>CATOKN010000276.1 GCA_951800425.1 uncultured Lachnospiraceae bacterium | reverse complement strand
ATGCCGAAGCATTCTTCGCTGCCGTCGAACATAAGCTGCAGTCCGAGGCAGATTCCAAGTATTGGCTTTTCCTCTGCCGCCTCCTTAAGCATCTTGTCAATTTCGTATTTTTTCAACTGCTCCATGGCAAATCCAAAGGAACCTACTCCAGGTAAAATCAGCTTATCCGCCGTTTGTATTTCTTTCCGATCTCTTGTGATAATGCTTTCTTTTCCCAGATAAGCCAGTGCTTTTTGAACGCTTTTTAAATTTCCGGCGTCATAATCCAAAATTGCTATCATTTGTCTTTTTCCTTATTCTGTCATTCCAAGCGCTTTTACAATACGGTAAACTTCAATTGTATATTCTTCACGGCTATGTAATCCGTACAGCTCTTCCGCCGTATCCTGGCTTACGCCAAATTTTTCTTTTAATTCGGCCGTAGCTTTTTCCTTTAATCCATCATATTCTTTCTGAATGTTATATTCGGCCGCCTCTTCATAATTTGCGCTGCATCTGCCCAATGCGCAAATGTATGAATCCAAAGACATCGTATATTTTCCGGACTGATATAAATCTTTTCCACTTTGCAGTTCGCCCTGCACTTTGGCAAGCAATAACGCTCTCTGGACAAATTCCTCGTCTTCTTCTTTTGCGGTCAAACCGGCCACCGTTTGATATGCTTTCCTGTAATCCTGTCTCGCATAAGCCTCTTTTGCCTCTTCCATACTTGTAGAATAGCCAATGAGGTTCGAAGAAAGTATAATAAACGCCATGACAGATAAGGACATGATAAAAATCAAAATAACCGGCGCCTTTGGAAGCGGAGGAGATAAATCCACTTCTTTTGGCTTTTTGGGTTTCTTTTCTTTTTTGGGCTTAGGCTGTTTTGGTTCTTTTTCTTTCTTAGGCTTTTCTTTCTTTTCCTTTTTTTCTTTCTTATCTTTTTTCTTTTTGCCTTTTCCCTTTTTTCCGGAAGCAGAATTTTTCCCTGCTTCTTCGGCTTCGTCAAGCTCTTTTAAAATCTGTGAAGCTTCGTCGTCTGCACCGGAAGCGGCGCTCTTTTCTCCCTCTTCAGACAATTCATCCTCGTCGTCCCCAAATAATATTTTGGAAAGCTTAGAGAAAAAGCCGCCTTTTTCTTCTTTTCCCTTTTTCCCTTTTTTCCGGGATTTTTTATCCTCTTTCCCGGACGATTCTTTTTCACCATCCGAATCTTCCGTCTCCGCGCCCTCGCCGTTGTCTTCCTGCATCAGCCGGGCCGCTCCTGTAAGATTGGAAATATCTTCTTTGGAGGGAAGCTCTGATAGCAATTCCGACAGCTCCTGCTCCTCTTCGGAAACAGGCCCGCCCTCTGATCGTACAGGCTCCGTCTTTTCCGTCCATGAGTCGTCCGTCAAAGTATTCACTTCAAACGAATCTTCTTTTTTTGGTTCTTCCTGCATCTGGGACGACGCTTCTTTTGCTGAATTTACAATTCCCTCCAGATTTCCGAAAAATCCGTCGTCTGTTTTCTCTGCAGAACCTGCCGTTTTGGCTTCATGCTCAAAATCGTTCACAATATCGTCTAACTCAGCGTCATCCAGTTCATTTTCAAATTCCCTCATAAAGTCGGCGCTTGTTTTCCGTTTTTTTCTGTCTGCATCTGTTTTTCTCTCCGGAGAGATGTTATTCAACAACGAATCCAGATATTCCTCTGTTTTGCTCACTGAAACTACCCCCTGTATTAATCTAGGAAGGGATGTGATAAGTATCACATCCCCTTAATTTTGTCATCATGCCTCTGAACGGGAATCAATCAAACTGTCCACCGTTTCCACCAATTTGCCAATCTCCGGCTTTGTCAACTGTGCATTTGCGCCAAGCTGCTCGCCTTTGCGGCGCATTTCATCATTTACAAGGGATGAAAAGATAACCAATGGAATGCTTTTTGTATCGTCGTCGCCTTTCACCAGCTTTGTCAGACGATGCCCATCCATCAGCGGCATTTCTATATCGGTGATAATACAATGGATCATGTCGTTCAATACGCCTCTCCGCTTGAAATCGCACACCTTGTTCCACGCTTCCTGTCCGTTTGCCGTAACAATCTGCTTTGTATAGCCCGCCTTTTTCAGACAATCGGTAATCAGCTTGCTAAGAAGCGGCGAATCTTCCGCAATCAAAATTGGATTTTCACTTCGATCCCTGCCTTTATAATCGTCCAGATCTGATATTTTCAATCCCGTTTCCGGACTGATGTCCGTTACGATTCTTTCAAAATCCAAGATAACGACCAGATTGTCATTTAATTTAACCACCCCGGTAGATACTCCGCTGTCATCTGAATTAATGGTAGAGTCGGGCTTAATAATATCCTCCCAGGATACCCTGTGTATGCCAATCACTTCATCTACATGAAAAGCGATATTTAACTTATTGAAATTCGTTATAATAAAAAGCCCTTCTTTTTCATCTTCCGGCACCCCAATGCATCGTTTCAGATTAATTACCGTAATCATAACGTCCCGCGGCATAAAAATTCCTTCCACGCACGGATTTGCATGAGGAATCGGCGTAACCGGCTGATATGAGAGGATCTCCCGTATCTTTGCCACATTGATTCCGTAACGGTTTCGGCCCAATGCAAATTCCAGTATTTCCAGTTCATTTGTACCGCTTTCCAATAATATATTTGTATCCATATCGCTTTCCTCCAGACATATATTTAGTATCTGCTTTCACATGCAGACAAAAAGTTTCTATATTACTTTATTATCGTACAGGCTCTGTGTCCTGCTTTTATAACGATGCCGCAAAGCGTTCGCCATTTACGATCATCTTCAGCTGCAAACTTGTAATTTCCTGAATCTCTTTCGGAACCTCAAATAAAAGAACTGCGTCTGCAGATGCTCCCGCTGCAATTTTTCCCTGATAAGTAGATAAATCGTTTGGAAGAATCGTCGTCTGCATTACGGCGGTCTCCGTTTCATTGATAACTGCCTGAAATACCGGTTTTAAAGACAACAGATCAATCGCTGCTTCCTGCGTCGACTGATTGACCAGCTTCATATTTACCACCAGAAGCTGCCGGTCTGCCGGCGCGTCTACCGCATATACGTCGGATTTTAC
>CATOKN010000275.1 GCA_951800425.1 uncultured Lachnospiraceae bacterium | reverse complement strand
CTTCCGCTTTTACCGGTTTTGCCGCCGTTACAATTTTTGCCAGAATTTCTTCTCTGTGCTAAGCGGGCAAATCAATTTTTGAAAAATCTCCGATACAGATTTTCCGGGACAATAAAAGCGCCTCTTCCTGCTCTGAAATATCTGCTTCGCTTTGAATGAGCAATACGTCGTATCCAAGCAGCGTCAGCAGATAACTAAACAGATACTCCTGCTTTTTTACAATATTGGATAACGCCAGCTTTACGGACATTTTGCCGTTCCATTGTTTGATTACGCCCGACAGCAGCATATCATGCCAGAACAGCAGTTTGACGGCAAAATTTTTCTCAATCGAGGCGTTTGGCTGTCGGTCAGAGAAATAAAGCCGCAGCGCCTGAGCGATGCCTCTGCCGAGCAGCCCGGCATATTGCAAATCTCCTTTCAGCGCTCCCGTCGAAACAGACTGTCTGCCTCCCGCAAGCCACTCCTGATAACGCGCTTCGTAAAAAGCGGCCTGTTTTTGACTGCTTAGCGCCGGAAGACTTTGTATCCTCTGGTAAACGGCCTGTCCGTCGGCCATGCGCTTTGTCATTCTCTCATCCATCTGGCGAATATCAAAGGCAAGCTTTTCATTCGCACCCACAAGCCTGACAAAATAGACGTCTTTACAGTTTTGATTCATGCCGCCCCGAATCCTTTCAAAGGCGAGCAGAGAATTTACATGCATTACATTATGACGAAACCGAATGATATTTTCCATTCAGACGCGCCTCCCTGTCCATTTTGGTTCGCATAAATTTTCTTACAGTCTGGCCTTTCGCAAAACCGTATCTAAATTTTACCACATTTCTTTTTATTTATCTACCAATTATTCGCGGAGTATGCTATATTTATAGGAATTGGGAAGGAGCTGATACCTATGAAAGATTCTATGCCCTGTTATGGGGTTGGCGCGCTTTTATACTGCCCTGCCAACCGGAGGGGCATTGCAGATTTTGTTATCACTGAGAAATTTGGAACAAACTATTCTCTTGCATTGTGTCTGGAAGATACGATTGGCGACTGCTGCGTAGCCCAGGCGGAGAATTCTCTTTTGCATTCCCTGACTCAGATTTTTCAGGCGCGGCAGACGCATGCATTTTTTTTGCCCAAAATTTTTATCCGGGTACGAAACGCCGGTCAGATTCGCAGTCTTCTTTCGCGGCTGAAAGACGCTTCCCGTATTCTTTCCGGATTTATTCTTCCGAAATTTGACCTTGACAATGCAAACGCGTACATCCAGTCTATGGTGATTGCCAACGAAACCTGTAACGAACCGTGTTATATGATGCCGATTATGGAAAGTCCCGCCCTGATTGATCTCAGAAGCAGGGGAGACGTGCTTTATGAATTAAAAGACAGGTTGAAAAAAACAGAAGAGCTTGTTTTGAATATTCGGGTCGGGGGAAACGACCTCTGTCATGCGTTTGGCTTTCGGAGACATATCAACGAAACCATCCACGACATACTTCCCGTTTCCAACATTCTTTCGGATATTGTAACGGCATTTGGGAGAGAATATGTCGTTTCCGGGCCTGTCTGGGAATATTACGACGGCCAGGGATGGCGCGACGGTATGAGACGGGAACTGGCGTTGGACCGGCTTATGGGATTTGTGGGAAAAACTGTGATTCACCCCAGGCAGATTCCGCTCGTCAACGAAGCGTACGCCGTTTCAAAAGAAGATTATAAAGACGCTTTGGACATTTTAAGCTGGGACGAAGCCTCTGCCTCTCTGGTTTCCGGAAACGCCAGGAGCCAGAGGATGAACGAACAGAAAACCCATCGAAACTGGGCCAAAAAAATCATGTATCTGTCAAAGGCTTACGGCGTCGCCCCAAATTAGGCGTCCGCTAATTTTTTGATGATGCCGCAAACCCTGTAGCAGGTCATTGGATAATATGCAATGGGAACCTTTTTTTCTTCCGCAAGCCGGATAAGATGAGCCAGCGCCGGATCCTGTTTGTACCGCGGATCCATCAGTATTTTCCATGGAACGCGCCGAAGCAGCACGCGCGTCGTCTCTCCGATTCCCGGCTTGATCAGGTTCCTGTCAGACACTTCAAATTCCCGCGCAATTTTTTTCACTTCTTCTATTCCGGATCCGCTGGAAGTCTCTTCCCCGGGCGGATTTTCCATCAAAAACTCTGCTTCAATGGCGTCGATAAATTCACGGGACAAATCAGAGCTTTCCAGCTCCCCGTAATAGACGGCGCCGTGAAAATCTTCTTTTCCTATAATGTCTTCCCTTAAAAATGTCCTGCTGATCAGGCCGGAAACCGAAGCATTCAGGCAGGAGCTTGGAATCAATATGTCTTCATGCGTTCCGCACAGCTTTGTCACATTGGCAGGATCCGCAAGAACCGCCAGTTCACCGGACACTCCCGGATAAGCTGCGACGGCTTTTGCCAGCTCGTTTAAAATTGCGCCTTTTCCAATCCAGCCGTCCAGAAACAACAACTGTCCGGGGCGGTACCGCTTAAGAAGAAATTTCATCGCATTGTCGTCAATCCCTCTCCCTCGGATGATGGAAATCGAGTAATGGGGAACTTCACAGCCATATTTTTGACGAATATAGCGCCTGACCAAAATTCCGGCCGGCGTTCCGGCCCTGGCCAGGGAGACAAGAACGATGTCCTCTCCTCTTGACGCTATAATTTTATCGGCAAGCCGTCCAACGGCGGCCGCCGTAACGGCAGCGTAATTTTTCAGAGCTTCTTGATATACTTCCATATATTTTGGCGTAGGCACGTATTCTACGGGAAGCATTTCCGAATAATGGCGTCCGGACTGAATCAGCTTTTCCCGCTCTTTTGCCGGCTGCGGCTTCACCATGCCGGTAATATCTTTTAAAAGAAAGCATACGTCTTCTTTTGGATAAGAACTTTTCATCATTTCTGCCACCTGAACAATTGTATTTTTTCATTCCCACTGTCTTTCAACGCCCAAATCAGCGTATTTTCACCTTTTTTCAGCGTTTTTGGCGCATCGGTTATAACAATGGCCCGGTCGTATTGCCTCAAATCATATAAATAGGTTTTTCTTTCGTCCTCATACAGGCTTGCCAGCTCATACCGGACCTGAAGCGGATAAG
>CATOKN010000274.1 GCA_951800425.1 uncultured Lachnospiraceae bacterium | reverse complement strand
CCGCAATGATCTTTGATTTTCACACACATACATTTCCGGACGCAATTTCCAAAAAAGTCCTGACAAAATTAAGCCGATTATCACATACCAAATATTTTACAGACGGCTCCGCAGGGAGCCTGGCCGCTTCCATGAAAAAAGCCTCCATAGATTATTCCGTCAATCTTCCCGTTATGACAAGCGCAGACCAGGTAGAAAAAGTCAATTCCGCGCTGATTGCACAAAAAGAATTTCTGCAAAATCAGGGCATTCTCACATTTGGAGGGATGCATCCCGATTATGAGAATTATAAAAGCGAACTCATACGCCTGCGTCAAAACAAAGTTCCTGGAATCAAAATCCACCCGGCCTACCAGAATACGGACATTGATGATATAAAAATGATGCGAATCATAGATTTTGCTTCCGAACAGGGCCTGATCGTACTGACCCACGCCGGAATTGACATCGGCATCTACGACCATAATTATACTTCCATTTCGCAGATTATAAAAATAATTGACGAAATTCATCCGGAAAAATTTGTTCTTGCCCATATGGGCAACTGGGGCTTATGGGAAGACGTCGAGCGCGATCTCGCAGGAGCTTTCGTATGGTTCGACACAGCGTTCGCCCTTGGACCAATTACGCCGGACGACGCCGGAAGCGGCGTGCCTTATCTTTCCTGCAACTTAAGCGAAGAAGCTTTCGTTCGCATTGTAAAAAAGCATGGCGCGGATAAAATTTTATTTGCCACGGATTCTCCATGGGAAGATCAGAGCGATTATGTCAGACGAATAGAGAAACTTCCTCTTTCCCCTCAGGAAAAGCAAATGATTTATGGAGAAAACGCAAAAAAACTGCTTTCCATTTAAAATTTTAAAGGAGGCTCAGGCATATATGATATAAGCCTGAGCCTCCTTTATTAAGAAACAGTCTGTTTCACAGACATGCTATTTTTTCATCAGCAAAGATTTCCCTGTCATTTCCTTGGGCTGCTCCATTCCCATCATCTCAATCATAGTCGGAACAATATCCGCCAGGCATCCGCCCTCTTTTAACGTATACTCCGGATTGTAATTTATGAGAATAAACGGCACCGGATTGATCGTATGGGCCGTAAAGCTTCCGCCGTTTTCATAATCAATCAGCTGTTCTGCGTTTCCATGGTCTGCGCAGAGGAACATCTGTCCGTCTGCTTTCAGGATTGCCTCAACTGCTCTTCCCACACAGTGATCCACCGTCTCAAGGGCTTTCACCGCAGCTTCTAACACTCCGGTATGGCCTACCATATCAGGATTTGCAAAGTTGATAATAATGACGTCATATCGATCGGACTGGATCGCCTCAACCAGCTTGTCGCACACCAAAGGCGCGCTCATTTCCGGCTGCAAATCGTATGTGGCAACTTTCGGGGAATTGACAAGGATTCTTTCCTCGCCTGGATTTGGTTCCTCTACGCCGCCGTTAAAGAAAAACGTAACGTGCGCATATTTCTCCGTCTCCGCAATTCTCGCCTGAGTTTTGCCATTGGCAGCCAAAAACTGTCCAAATGTATTTTTAAGTTCCACTTTTTGAAATGCAATTCTCTTATTGGGAATCGTTACGTCATATTCACTAAAGCAGACATAAGTTACATCTTTTCTCGGCCCTCTGTCAAATCCGCTGAAATCATCGGCGCAAAACGTCCTTGTAATTTCTCTTGCGCGATCCGGACGGAAGTTAAAGAAAATAATGCTGTCCTTATCTTTAATCGTGGCAACCGGCGCTCCGTTTTCTAAGATTACGGTCGGCAGCACGAATTCATCTGTCTTATCCTCGGCATAAGACGCGCTGATTGCTTCTACTGCGCTGTTTCCTGTGCTTCCTTCGCCCAATGTCAGCATTTTATAAGCGGCTTCCACGCGATCCCAGCGATTATCCCTGTCCATCACGTAATACCGGCCGCAAATAGACGCAATCTTGCCAACGCCGATTTCTTTCATTTTTGCTTCCAGCGCTTCAATAAATCCCTTGCCGGAAGTCGGAGACGTATCTCTTCCATCCAAAAAGCAATGTACATAGACGTTTTTTACGCCTTCTCTTTTTGCCAGTTCCAACAGGCCGTAAAGATGCGTATTATGACTGTGAACGCCTCCATCGGATAACAATCCGTAACAATGCAAATCAGAATTATTTTTCTTTACATTTGCCACTGCCTCCAGCAATTCCTTATTTTGAAAGAAATCTCCGTCTTCGATTTCTTTTGAAATCCTGGTCAGCTCCTGATATACAATCCTGCCGGCTCCCATATTCAAATGGCCGACTTCCGAATTTCCCATTTGCCCGTCCGGAAGGCCGACGGCAAGACCACTGGCATACCCCTTGACAAAAGGATATTCTTTCATTAGCTTATCAAGTTCAGGAGTATTTGCCTGTGCTATGGCATTGCCTTCGGTCTTTTCATTTAATCCAAAGCCATCTAAAATCATAAGTACGGTTGGTTTTTTACTCATAGTATTTCCTCCCTATGCCATTACTGCACAATATCAACAGTGACTTTCTTCTCTTCCTTTGAGGCTGCTGCTTTTACAACGGAGCGGATTGCCTTTGCAATGCGCCCCTGCTTGCCAATTACCTTGCCCATATCGGACTGCGCTACGCGCAGTTCCAATACGATGGCTCTTTCCGTCTCTTTTTCGGTAACGACGACTTCATCCGGGTAATCAACCAGTGATTTTGCAATTACTTCCACTAATTCTTTCATCACCATCACCTCTTATTTTTCAATTCCTGCCGCTTTGAAAATCCTGCTTACCGTATCCGTCGGCTGTGCGCCGTTTGCAAGCCATTTCTTTGCAAGCTCTTCATTGACGCGGTATTCCGTGGGATCTTTCGTTGGATCGTAAGTGCCGATTTCCTCGATAAATCTTCCGTCTCTTGGAGATCTGGAATCAGCTACGATAATTCTATAGAAAGGAGCTTTCTTCTTTCCCATTCTTCTCAACCTGATTTTAACTGCCACTGCAATTCACCTCCTGAAAAAATTTTATGATCAAAGCATTTGCTTTCATCTCATTTATGAAAAAGGAAAATGAAATTTTCCTCTTTTTCCCCGTTTTCCGGCCATCATGCCGGGCATTTGCTTCATCATCTTTCTCGCCTGTTCAA
>CATOKN010000273.1 GCA_951800425.1 uncultured Lachnospiraceae bacterium | reverse complement strand
AGGGAAAGGAGCAGGAAGTCACGCTTCAGTCGGTAAGAGAAGCGGCTGCGGCCAGTTATGCGGGCGATACAAAAACAGGGTTTGATATAGACTTAAAACAGACATTTTCTGGCTCGGGCGGTCTGGATTATTCTTCAGATGCGAATGGAAGAAGCTATATGGAAGCATGGAATAATCTGAGAACAGGAAAAGACGATCAGACCGTGGTCTTTCGTTTTAAGACTTCCAGTGAAAACGGGTTATTGTTTGGCATTGGCACAGACGCATTGGATAATGGAAAAAATATGGTTTTGGGGTTAAAAGGAGGAAAGCTTCGCGCCATAATTCGGAATATGGGCAGTTCCGGTTCGCCGGATACCGGATTAAAAGGAGATTTTTCTTCAGGTCTTTCCGACGGAAGATACCATACGGTAGCCATAAGCTTTCTGCCGTCCAAAGGGTTTGCGTCAGACAATGTCCGGATCGTCATTGACGGCGGCAGCGAGCTTTATGGGGGCCTTGGATGGGGAACGACCAGAAAAGCAGGATTTAACCAGGGCGAAGACGTTTATACCAAATTTGAAATTGCAGGCGGCTTTTATGCGTATGCCGATGTCTGCAACGGGCAGGCGTTTAACGGGGAGCTTGATTTTCTGACAGTGCTTAACCGGGCATATACGGTGAAAGAGCTGCAGACAATTACGGCGGGGGATAAAAGCTATAAGGATTTTTCGTCCATGTTTGCCGCTGGAACCTGCAATACGTGGCTGTTTACGGGCGGCACGGAAGCCGTCGCTGATTTCTCTCAAAGTAAGACAACGAGAAACTGGATTGGACTATTTGAAAGTTCTTTTCGGGAGAGCGGTACTTTTGTCGAGAGAGGCCGTTTTGTATTTAATACGGCAAAGCGCGGCGCGGATGTGGCGCAGATACTGGAAGAATATGATGTAAGAATTGCTCCGTTTGGCACGACTGTGGCGGGGATTATGATAGGAGCCGCGGATTACCGGAAAGGTCCGGATGGAGTGGAGGCGTTTCAGGAGAGCCTTGGGCTTCTTATAGACAGGATAAAGCAAGACGCAAAAATTCCGCTTATTTTGACTCCTTATCCGTCTTCGGATTCTTCGGATACCGCAAACATAGCGCTTTATACGGAGGCAATAAACGAAACGGTTCAAAACGAGATAAAAGTCGTGGATTTGAGCGGCATCCGTGAGGAAAATGTAAAATCAGACAATAGCCTGACCCCTCAGGGACATCAGGAAGTGGCAAATGCAATCAAAGATGCTGTGGGAAGAAGCGGCGCAAGGACGTCCTTTGGATTTAATCTGCTTTCGGACGGCTCTTATACTATAGCAAAAAAGACAAACGAAAACGGTTTGGCTAAGGTTTCGGAAGTAACGGCTTTAGAAGACGGCATAACGGTAAAAGTGGATGCAGCGTCGGTGAGCGGAAAACAGGCGCGGCTGGAATATACGCTGACAGATTCCGCGGGAGAAGTGAGCGAGTCTGACGTTTCGGCAGGAGAAACGGAATTTACGGTTCAGGGATTAAAACGTGGAGAAACTTATACGCTTAATGTATACGACGCAAGCAGAGGAGACGTCAGGGAATCCTATCAGCCGGTCGAAATCATGGTTGTAGATGGAGAGAAAGGAGTTTCTTTGGATTATCCGGAAGAAAATATTTCCGGAAATCAGAAAATTCAGGAACTTTTTACAGGGGAACGGCCAGTGACATATTTGTTTATGGGCGACAGTATTACGCATGGCGTTGTGACGCAGGGCTATGACAATGTGCCGCAGATGTTTGCGAAATATTTGGACGAGATTGGAAGAAGCGACGATATAGTTTTAAATACAGGCGTTACGAATGCAACCATTGCCACGACGCTGAATCAGATTGAGCCGCGTCTGATGCGGTATCAGCCGGATATTGTTATGATTATGCTCGGCACAAATGACGTTTCCTATAATGGAGAAAACCAGGTGACGAATGGCGTTGCCCAGAAAATGGGAATTACGGCGGAACAGTATAAAGAGCGGTATAAGGAGCTTGTGAGAAAAGTAAACGAGACAAATGAAGACGCCTGCATAGTGCTTCGGGTTCCGTGTGAAATGATTTTGCCGGAAGGCGACGCGCATACGGGGTATGAGGAAAAATTTGCACAGATTTATGAAGTTGCATCCGATATGAAGAAAGAAATTCCAGGGCTGAACATCGTCGTAGTAGACCACAGACAGGAGTGGCTGGATTATCAGGCAAACGTCAGAAACGACAATATTATGCATATCAATCAAAATCCCTATGGCTGGCTGGCATCAGGGGATAACGTCCATCCAAACGGCAGAGGAAATATTTCTATGTTCCAGCAATTGATTCGTGAGCTTGGTTTGTATGTAAATACTTCTGAAATTGCAAATTTCCAATATAGCCTGAACGAATGGACGGATGCTTCAGGAATGGGGGCGCCGGTTATTTTAAGAGGCAGCCGGGCGGAATTTGAAATGAATCATTTGTCCGGATACGCAAACGGATTGAAGAACGTAACGCTGACCCTTTCGGCAGACGGTAGAAGCGTTTCAAAAACGGAAAATTACGAAGAAAGCGGGGTCATTTCTCTGAAAGGGCTGGATGCGGAAAAGACGTATACGGCAATCGTGACAGGAAAAGACGCGGGAAACAGCAAGGAAATTTCCTTTCAGGCAGCTCTGCAGGAAAGCGCTGACAATCGGGCAACGGCAAAGGAGAAAGAGGAATTGCAGGACAGCCTGGAAGCGGCTCAATTGCCGGATGAGTCTATCTATCCCCCGGAAGCTCTTAAGGCGTTTCACGACGTAATGGACGAAGCGGCGGAAGCTATGGAAGAAGAAGCGCTGACTACGGTGCGGTTGGATGAAATGCTGGCAAAGGTAAAAGTAGCCAGAAAGAAAATAGAAACGGATGCTCTTGCGGCGCATACGCAGGCATGGGAGAAATTGCAGCAGGCGATAAACGAAACAGAGCAGACATATCGAAAAGATATGGAAGCATATCGGCATCTTCCCGGGTGGAGCAATTATGAAAAAGCATACCAGAATGCAAAGGACGCAGATGAAAATACGGCAACGGCTGTTTTAAAAGAGCTTGCGGGCAGCCTGAAAGCGGCAGAGCAAACGCTT
>CATOKN010000272.1 GCA_951800425.1 uncultured Lachnospiraceae bacterium | reverse complement strand
GTACCTGCCATATTTGGGCCCTACCGTGCGAAGCTGCGGCTTAAACGTATAATCCGTAAACGCGCTTACGTCCTCCGTATAGGAAACCTTTCTGACATTCAATTCTTCTTCTATAATTTTTACATAAAATTCAGGAAGCTTTGTATCTGCTTTGACATACATTTCGCCAACAGGCTGACGGTTTTTGATATTTGCCGCGTTCCTGCATGCGCGTCCCATCACGACTATTTTTAAAACATCCTCCATATTGCGTTCCAGTTCTTTGTCAATAACAGATTCATCCGCAATTGGAAAATCGCATAAATGCACGCTTTCACAGGCGTTTTTATCAATGCTGCAAACCAGGTTCCGGTAAATATCCTCCGACATAAACGGAATCATCGGCGCCGCGCATTTTGCTACGGTAACAAGCGCGGTATGCAGCGTCATATAGGCGTTGATTTTATCCTGCTCCATGCCTTTCGCCCAGAACCGCTCCCTGCTTCTTCTGACATACCAGTTGCTCATCTCATCTACAAATCCATCCAGCGCCCGGGCCGCTTCCGGAATCCGGTAATTGCCCAGATTGCCGTCCACGTCTTTGATCAGGGTGTTCAGCCTTGATAAAAGCCACCGATCCATCACAGACAGCTTCTCGTATTCCAGACGGTATTTTGTCGCGTCAAATTCATCAATGTTGGCGTACAGCACAAAAAACGCATACGTATTCCAAAGCGTTCCCATAAATTTTCGCTGTCCCTCCTGTACGGCTCTGCCATGGAACCTGTTGGGAAGCCAGGGCGCGGAATTGATGTAAAAATACCAGCGAATGGCGTCTGCGCCGTACTTTTCCAGCGCTTCGAACGGATCGACGGCGTTTCCTTTCGACTTGCTCATCTTCTGTCCGTTTTCATCCTGCACATGGCCCAATACAATGACATTTTCATACGGAGACTTCTGAAACAGAAGCGTCGATTCTGCCATCAGAGAATAAAACCATCCCCTCGTCTGATCCACAGCCTCTGAAATAAACTGGGCGGGAAACTGCTGTTCAAACAGCTCTTTATTTTCAAATGGATAATGGTGCTGCGCAAACGGCATTGCCCCGGAATCAAACCAGCAGTCCACCACTTCCGGTACGCGGCGCATTTCTTTGCCGCATTTCGGACATGCCATTGTCACTTCATCAATATAGGGCCTGTGCAGCTCTACGTTTGCCGCATCCGGATTTTTGCTTCGTTCAGCCAGTTCCGCACGGCTTCCGATACACTCCTGATGACCGCATTCACATTCCCAGACATTCAACGGCGTTCCCCAGTAACGATTTCTGGAAATGCCCCAGTCCTGAATATTTTCAAGCCAGTCCCCAAACCGTCCCTTTCCAATGGATTCCGGAATCCAGTTAACGGTGTTGTTGTTTCTAATTAAATCATCTTTCACCGCCGTCATTTTGATAAACCAGGATTCCCTCGCATAATAAATCAACGGCGTGTCGCACCTCCAGCAGTGCGGATAATCATGTTCAAACTTTGGCGCGTCAAACAAAAGGCCTTTTTCCTCCAGTTCTTTTAACACCAGCGGATCCGCCTTTTTCACAAAGACGCCGGCATAATTTGTCTCTTCCGTCATCTCTCCTTTTCCATTTACAAGCTGTACGAAAGGCAAATCATATTTTCTTCCCACATTCGCGTCGTCCTCGCCAAACGCCGGAGCGATATGAACAATTCCCGTTCCGTCCGTCATCGTAACATAGCTGTCGCAGGTAATGTAAAATGCTTTTTTATGCTGTTTTTCAATGATTTTATCTGCAAAATCAAACAATGGCTCGTACGCCTTATATTCCAGATCCGCGCCGCGAAACGTCTCTGTCACCTCATAGGCCGGGGCTTTCTCCTCAGACAGCTTTCCCAGAACCTTATCAAGCAGCGCCTGGGCCATATAATAGACGCATCCGTCATTCGCCTTTACTTTGCAGTAAACCTCATCCGGATTGACGCAAAGAGCCACGTTGCTTGGCAGCGTCCAGGGCGTCGTCGTCCACGCCAGAAAATAAGCGTCTTCCCCAACGACCCGAAACCGCACGACTGCCGAACGCTCTTTTACCGTCTTATAGCCCTGAGCAACCTCCTGAGAAGATAACGGCGTTCCGCATCTCGGACAATAAGGAACGATTTTAAATCCTTTGTATAACAGTTTTTTCTCCCAAATCTGCTTTAACGCCCACCATTCAGATTCAATAAAATCATCATGATACGTTACATACGGGTCGTCCATATCCGCCCAAAAGCCGACGGTTCCGGAAAAATCTTCCCACATTCCCTTGTATTTCCATACGGATTCCTTACATTTTTCAAGAAACGGCTCCATGCCGTAGTCTTCAATCTGATCTTTTCCATTTAACCCAAGCAGCTTCTCTACTTCCAGCTCTACGGGCAGTCCATGCGTGTCCCATCCTGCTTTTCTTGGAACAAATTTCCCTTTCATAGTCTGGTATCTTGGAATCATGTCTTTGATTACCCGTGTTAACACATGGCCGATATGCGGCTTGCCATTGGCCGTTGGAGGGCCGTCATAAAACGTATAGGTTTCTCCCTCTTTTCTGTTTTCCATGCTTTTTTTGAAAATGTCATTGTCTCTCCAAAATTGTTCTGTCTGCTTTTCCCGCTCGACAAAATTCAGATTGGCTTCCACTTTGTGATACATAGCGTCCTCCTGTTTTCATGATAAAAAAGCCCTTCTTCCTGTAATAGGACGAAGGGCAAAATATCGTTATACCACCTGTTACAGCATACTTGGAACAAAATGTCCCGCATACACGGCTCCCGTAACGTGGGAACTTGCGTCGGCGCTTATTCTCATCTGCCGCATCCGGCTCTGATTTCAGACCGCAACTCAAAAGTGATATTCGGACGTCCGCTACTCATGCCGGCTTTCACCATCTCCGGCTCGCTTTGATTTTCGCAATACATCCTACTGTCTTCGTCATCGTTTTTGCATAAACAGTATACGTGGAGAACGCTGTATTTGTCAATAGAAAAACTACCTTTTCCACGACAAACGCATGATTGTCTATTCTCTCCCAAATCCTGAATTACGGATTTTTAAATTTTCATCAGTTCTTCTATAAACTGTGCTGGGGCAAAACTTATATTGAAACGTTTTCTTCTTAGTGACA
>CATOKN010000271.1 GCA_951800425.1 uncultured Lachnospiraceae bacterium | reverse complement strand
CCACGTCTTTGGGACAACGGTAATTATACGAAAGCTTCACCGTTTTCAGCTTCGGATAATCTTTTGACATATGCAGCATGATTTCCGGCTTTGCTCCCCGAAACCGGTAAATGGACTGATCGTCGTCTCCTACGACAAAAAGATTCTGCGCCGGTTCTGCGAGCATACGCACAATATCATACTGAATCTGATTTACGTCCTGAAATTCATCAATTAAAATATAACGGTATTTTTTCTGCCACGCAGACAAAATGTCTTTTCTCTGGGAAAACAATTCGCAGGTATACGCAAGCATATCGTCAAAATCAATTTTTCTGTGGCGCTTTAAAAACTTTTGATATTCTAAAAAGATCCTGCCAAACACATCTTTCCCACAGTGAAGCGGATAGTAATTTTCCAGCGCAATCCTCCCATTTTTCAGAAAACTGATTTCCGAATACAAATCCCGGATCCATTCCGCCTCATCTTCGCATTCTAACCCCAGCGCATAAATGGTTTCCCGCATAAACTGCATTTTTTCCTCTTCCCGGATTACGTTGGACGCTTCAAAATGATACGCGTATTTTAGAATCATAAAAAAGACGGCGTGAAACGTGCCAAACGTCACCCGCTTTCCTTCCATCGGCAGAATGGATAAAAACCGTTCTTTCATTTCCTTTGCCGCCGCTTTTGTAAACGTAATCACAAGAATGCCGGAAGGGTTTATTCCGGCTTCTTTGATTAAATATTCAATTCGTCTGGTAATTACAGTGGTCTTGCCGGACCCCGGCCCGGCAAGCACCATCATAGGGCCTTCCCGATGCAAAACTGCCTGTCTCTGGGAAGCATTCAGATTTTGTTCCATAGAAATTCCTTTAGACTGACGCAATCTTTTCGATGCCTCTTCGAATTCTTGCAAGAGATTCTTCTTTCCCAAGAATCTCCATAATCTCCGTTGCGCCTCCCGGCGTCATCTGCTTGCCGGAAACTGCCGTACGCAGCGGCCATAATACATATCCGTTTTTATAGCCTTTTTCTTTGATAAAAGACGACAGGGACTCATAAAGCGCGTCGTTGCCGTAATCGTTCTGCGCTTCAAGCATTGGAAGAACTTCCTGCAGCACGGCGAGAGAAGTTTCCGGATTCGTCTTCATCTTCTTATGCGTATACATGGATACGTCATATTCCAAAAGTTCTTCAAAAAAGTCGATATGGTCTGCAATATCCGGAAAAATTTCAATCCGGGTCTGTACCAGTTTCGCAATCTTCTTTAAATCGTAATTTTTTGTCACAGTCTGTCGAATATAAGGCTCCGCCATTTCATAGAATTTTTCAAAATCCATGGCTTTCATATATTCCCCGTTCATCCATTTTAACTTTGTTACGTCAAAAACTGCGGGAGATTTACTCATATGATGATAATCAAACGCCTCCGTCAGCTCTTTCAAACTGAAAATCTCCCGGTTCTCCGTCGGACTCCAGCCAAGCAAAGCCACAAAATTTACAATGGCTTCCGACAAAAATCCCTGTTCCAGCAAATCTTCGTATGAAGAATGCCCGCTTCTCTTGCTTAATTTCTGATGCTCTTCATTTGTAATCAGCGGACAGTGTACATAAACCGGAACTTCCCATCCAAACGCCTCATAAAGCCGATTATACTTCGGAGAAGATGACAAATATTCATTTCCTCTTACGATATGGGTGATTCCCATCAAATGGTCGTCTACGACATTTGCAAAATTATATGTTGGAAATCCGTCCGATTTGATTAAAATCATATCGTCCAGTTCTGCATTGTCCACTTCGATACTGCCGTAAATTTCATCTTCAAATACCGTTGTTCCCGTTCTTGGATTATTCTGGCGAATGACATACGGTATGCCGGACGCCAGCTTTTCTTCAATTTCTTCTTTGCTTAACTGCAGACAATGTTTATCATAAATGCTGATTTCTTTTCCGGAAACCGTTTCTTTTAAGCCTTCCAGACGCGCTTTATCGCAAAAGCAATAATACGCCTCTCCCTTTTCAATTAATTTTCTGGCATATTCCAGATAAATGCCTTTCTTTTGCCGTTCACTTTGCACGTAAGGGCCAAATCCGCCGTCTTTATCCGGGCCTTCGTCATGCGCCAGCCCCGTCTTTTTCATCGTACGATAAATAATTTCAAGCGCCTCCGCTACAAAGCGTTCCTGATCCGTATCCTCAATTCTTAAAATAAAATCTCCGCCCGCATGTTTTGCAATCAGATATGCGTATAATGCCGTCCTTAAATTTCCGACGTGCATACGCCCCGTAGGACTCGGGGCAAACCTTGTTCTGACTTTGCTCATGTTTTCCTCCGTCTGTCTGTATCTATTTTTCTTTTTCGCTTATCCACTAATTTAACACAGAATGAAAGCATTGACAAGTCATTCAAAAAAACAGAACCGGACAGATGAGAATCTATCCGGCTCTGATAATCGCTTTTTATTTTTTCACAGTCGCCTTTTTGGGCATTCCGGCTTTTTTCAGCATGGTCTTATATTTTCCAAGCTTCTTCGCAGGAACTGTAAATTTGGCTTTTGCAGAAATCTTTTCAAATGCTTTCTTTCCAATCGAAGTTATCTTCGACGCTTTCTTCAAATTGATTGTCTTTAGCTTCTTACACTTTGAAAACGCCTGTTTGCCAATTGAAGTAACCTTGCTTCCAACCGTCACCTTTGTAATCTTATTGTTCTTCGCAAACGCTTTATCTTTGATCTTTACTACATTCCAAACCGTATTATCGCTGCTCTTTACCGTATTTGGAATCGTAAGGGACGCTTTGGCTTTCTTTGCATCTGCAAATCCTGCAACGGCAACTGTTTTTTTGGAAGCGTCCAAAACTTCATATTTCAGGTTTTTGGATTCAAACGCTTTGATCGCCGCTGTTCCGTTGTTGCCCCCATTCTGATTCTGGTTCTGGTTCTTTTTTAACTCTTCTTCCAGTTCTTTTTGCTTGTTGGCCGCCGCCTTTGCGTATGTTTCCTGTTCTTTCTTTTTCGTTGCGGCAATCGTCCTCTGTTCCTCTCTAATCGACAGCTCTTCTTCTGCGTTTGTATCCATCTGCAATGCGCCGCTCTCCAGCTCCGCTTTATTTTCCGCAGCCGTATAATTCTTGGCCTGTACGCGCAGATTTTCTGCTTCCAGTCTGCTCA
>CATOKN010000270.1 GCA_951800425.1 uncultured Lachnospiraceae bacterium | reverse complement strand
GAATATGCCGGAACTTACGTGGCAAAGCTACGCCGCCCTTTATCTTCCTCCCATTTGCTACGCCGTTTGGAACCTGCGAAAGCTGCCCTCCAAAAAAGAAAAAAATACGGCATCTGATTCCGCAATCGATTTTCGAATCATAGATGCCAGTATTATGAATGGTTTTGAATCCCTGACAAAATTAGGAGGATATATTATCCTCTTCTCCATCTTTGCCGCAATTTTGCATACTTATAATGCAGATTACCCTTTGTTCAATCTCATCTGCACCGGATTAGTCGAAGTAACGACCGGCATTTCATGTTTGAAAGCGTCCGCGCTGCCCCGGGAGCTTGCGTATCCCCTTGCCATATTTTTTGCTTCCTTTGGAGGACTGTGCGGATTTGCCCAGACATGTTCCATGGCGAGAGACTGCGCCTTTTCCAAAGCGCGCTATCTGTACTGCCGCCTGTGCTTTGCCGCCCTAAGCAGCCTGATTGCCGCAGCGTTCCTTATGACCGGATTATTTTGAACTTGCGCGTAATTAAGACGGATTCGCATCTTCAGACGGAGCAAATGCCAGATTCAAAGCAGCCCCGCTTTCCTCCTGCCGTTTGGCTCCTTCCAGTTCCTGCGGCACAAGCTCGGAACGGTTTGACATGACAATGTCAAGGTATCCCTGCAAAGAGTTGACAAAACTATCCGTTCTTGCCCTCGCCGTTTCTATGGAAGCAGATATAATTTCTTCCAGACTTTTTAACATATCGTCCGTATACGTAATAGAACTCATGCGGATGGCGTTCGCGTCATTTGTCGCATTGTCTAAAATTTCCTGCGCCTGTCTGGTGGCAATCATTACGACTTCATTCGCCTGCGCATAAGCCTGCTGCATAATTTCATGCTCGCTGACTAATTCCGTCGTCTGTACCTGCGCCTGAGCAATAATCGTCTCCGCTTTCGCCCTGGCGTCTGCTAATATGGCTTCTTTATTGCTGATAATCTTCTGGTATCTTTTAATTTCTTCCGGCGTTTTTAAGCGAAGCTCCGTCAAAAGCTCGTCCATCGTCTCTTTATCTACAATAATCTTTGAACCGTTGGAAAGCCGCTGAGGCTTGCATCCTTCTATGTATTCTTCAATTTCCTCTATAATCTGCTCCATTCTGCTATTCATTGCCAACACTCCTTTATTTTTTGCTATTGGATTTTTTATAAATTCTGTCAACAAACCGCGCAGGAACAAACTTGGAAATGTCGCCGCCATAAGCGGCAAACTCCCGTACTACGGAAGAACTAAGATAGGAATATTTCAAATTCGTAGTCAAAAAAACTGTCTCTGCTGCCGGATACTCCACATGGTTTGTCTGTGCAATCTGAAGCTCATATTCAAAATCAGTCACTGCCCGCAGCCCCCGCACAATAATCGTAGCGCCGCTCTTCTTCATATAATCCACCAAAAGCCCGTCGAAAGAATCTACCGTCACATTTGGAATATCTTTTGTCAGCTCCATTAACATACTAACACGTTCATCTACAGAAAACAATGAATTTTTCTCACTATTGTTCAACACCCCGACAATCAATTCGTCAAAAATAGCGGAAGAACGCTCGATAATATCCAGATGTCCAAATGTGACAGGGTCAAAACTTCCCGGATAGATTGCTTTTCTCATTTTCAGCGTTCCCCCTTTATCTCTGCCCGCTCCACAAATATGTGGACATTTGTTTTATATTTTTTCTCTTTGATCAGGCGGTATCCCATCTCTTCCAGATAGGAAAAATCTGTGCCAAGCTTCGCCTCAATGACAATCCGCGCGTCTTTTTTCAGCAAAGAGGAATCTTTCAGGCACATCAGCGCTTCCCGCTCAAAATCCTGACCATACGGCGGATCCATAAAAACAAGATCAAACCTGTATTTACCGTCCAAAGCACGCAGCGCCGCCTTAACATCCGTCTGAAGCAGCAGGGTTTCTTTTTCTGATTTTACGGACGCGATATTTTCGCGAATACAATCCGCCGCTTTTCTGTCTTTTTCAACGAAAACGGCGTATGCCGCGCCGCGGCTGACGGCCTCAAGGCCAATCTGGCCGCTTCCCGCAAATAAGTCCAAAAAATAACAGCCGGGCACTTCGTCCTGCAGCATATTAAACAATGTCTCTTTGATTCGGTCCGTCGTCGGCCTGACGTCTTGCCCCGGCGGGGTTTTTAAATGCAGACGCCGTTTCGTCCCCGCAATAATTCTCATATGATTCTCCTTTACGCCATTTCCTGCCGTATCATTTCAAGTACAAGCTTTAACGCCTCTTTTACGGACGCTTTTCGCACCTCCTGCCGGCTTCCGTAAAACTGATGGCGCTTTGTTTTCACAACGTCCTGACAGCAGCATCCCAGATACACAAGTCCTACGGGCTTTTCTTCTGTCCCTCCGTCCGGGCCTGCAATTCCTGTCGATACAATGGAAATGTCCGCATTTGCAGCGCGCTTTGCGCCGCGGGCCATTTCCTCAGCCGTCTGGCTGCTGACTGCCCCAAACGCTTCTAATGTCTGATGGGAAACGCCAAGCAGCTTTTCTTTGGCTTCATTGGAATACGTAATATAGCCCTCCTCAAACCATTCGGAAATTCCCGGCACATTGACAAGCGCCGCCGCAATCAGTCCTCCGGTACAAGATTCCGCTGTCGTTATCTTAAGGCCGTATCCGGCTAAAAGTTTTGCAATTTCATGCTCCATAAGTCTGCCTTTCCGTTTTCTTTTATTTTTGTTCTTTTAAAACGTCTTTATTCTTGGCAATATAATCAAGCAAAGACACCACCGTAAGAATCAAAGCGATATACGTCAGCGCCGTTCCCAAAAGGTCAAAATACATCACATCCAAATCCAGCGCAAGAACAATAATCATCAGCATCTGAAACGTCGTTTTAAACTTCCCCCAGTAATTTGCCGCAATGACAATGCCATTGTCCGAAGCTACCAGACGAAATCCACTGATGATAAATTCCCTGCTGATGATGACAATCACAATCCACGAAGCGAGCTTACCCGTTTCAATCAGACAAATCATTGCAGAACACACCAAAAGCTTATCCGCAAGCGGATCCATAAACTTTCCAAAATTTGTCACCATATTATATTTTCTGGCAATCTTTCCGTCCAGCAAATCCGTAAGGCTTGCTACGATAAAAATCGCCACGGCAATATAC
>CATOKN010000269.1 GCA_951800425.1 uncultured Lachnospiraceae bacterium | reverse complement strand
CGTTGGAGAAAGCGGCGTAACGGCTGCGGGAGAAAAGACAAAGGAGGCGTTTGCAGCGTATCCGGTTGGAGGGCTGATCTATTTTACACAAAATCTGGTTTCCGGCGACCAGATGAGGACGATGCTTTCCAATATGCAAACGTACAGCATGGAGCGAACGGGGCTTCCTGTTTTTACCTGCATTGACGAAGAGGGAGGCGCGGTGGCGCGAATCGGAGGCACGGGAAAGTTTGACGTGCCGGAAGTGGAACGCATGGCGGACATTGGCGCGGCAAAAGACGTGCAGACGGCATATGAAGCGGGAAGCAAAATCGGAAATTATCTGTACGAGCTGGGCTTTAATGTCGATTTTGCTCCGGTTGCAGATGTTTGGAGCAATCCGGAAAATGAAGTAGTAAAAGAGCGCTCGTTTGGAAGCGACCCAGAGCTTGTCTCCGACATGGCGCTGGCTGTGTATCAGGGGCTGGACGGGCAGGGCGTCTGCGGCGCGTTTAAGCACTTTCCGGGCCATGGGGCGACGGAAGCGGATACGCATGACGGATACGCGTATACAGGGAAAACTTTGGACGAGCTGATGGGATGTGAGCTGATTCCATTTCAGGAGGGAATTTTACACGAGGTTCCGTTTATCATGGTCGGCCATATTTCCGTTCCAAACGTCACAGGAGACGATACGCCGGCTTCTTTGTCGAAAACCATGATTACGGATATTTTGCGGACCCAAATGGAGTATGGAGGAATTGTCGTGACAGACGCGATGAATATGGGAGCGGTGGCAAAAAATTATTCATCGTCGGAAGCTTCCGTGAAAGCGCTGGAGGCAGGAGTGGATATGATATTGATGCCAGCGGATTTTAAAGAAGCATATGCGGGCGTTTTGGATGCTGTCAGACAGGGCGTTTTGTCGGAGGAAAGAATTGAAAAATCCGTGCGCCGCATTATAAATCTCAAATTGAGATTGCATCAAAACGGAAGATAAGGTAAACTGCTATAGGAAATAAATGACAGGTCTGTTTTGAGAGGAGGCTTACCATACGAAAGCTTTTCTTAGAAGCGGCCATGATGAAAAATAGATGGGAAAGGAAGAAACGTATGGACATAAATACCGTTCTTGCAAAAGAGTTGGGAATCAAAAAGCAGCAGGCTGACGCGGCCATTCGGTTAATCGACGAGGGAAATACGATTCCTTTTATCGCCCGTTACCGGAAAGAAGCCACAGGGGCATTGAATGATGAAATTTTAAGAAATCTTTCTGACAGATTGAACTATCTGAGAAATCTGGAAGAAAAAAAGAATCAGGTGTTAGCCGGCATTGAAGAGCAGGGTAAGCTGACGGAAGAATTAAAAGCGCAGATTCTTGCGGCCGAAACGATGGTAGTCGTGGAAGATTTGTATCGGCCGTACCGCCCGAAGCGCAGAACGCGCGCTACGATTGCAAAAGAAAAGGGACTGGAGCCTCTGGCAAATATCATATCTTTGCAGATGACAAAAAAGCCGTTGGAAGAAGAGGCAGAAGCGTATCTTGACGCCGAAAAAGGGGTAAATTCGGCAGAAGAAGCAATTGATGGGGCAAAAGACATTATTGCGGAGCATATTTCCGATGAAGCAGATTACCGAATCCGCATTCGGGAGATTACGATGAAAAAAGGACGGATTGTTTCGGCGGCAAAAGACAAAGAAGCGGAATCCGTCTATGAAATGTACTATGAATTTGATGAAGCTTTGGAAAAGCTGGCGGGTCACAGAATTCTGGCGTTAAACCGGGGAGAAGCGGAGAAGATTCTTACGGTTAAAATCGAAGCGCCGGAAGAAGATATTATCCGTTATCTGGAACGAAAGACCATCAGCCAGGACAATCCCGTCACAACGCCGGTATTAAAAGACGTAGTCGCGGACAGCTATAAGCGGCTGATTGCGCCGGCCATTGAGCGGGAGATTCGCAGCGCCCTTACCGAAAAAGCAGAAGACGGCGCAATCAAAGTATTTGGAAAAAATTTAGAGCAGCTTTTGATGCAGCCGCCGATTACAGGCCAGATTGTGCTTGGCTGGGACCCGGCGTTTCGTACCGGATGTAAGCTTGCCGTCGTAGACGCGACCGGAAAAGTACTCGATACGACTGTAATTTTTCCGACTGCGCCTCAGAATAAAATAGAAGAATCAAAGAAAGTATTAAAAAATCTGATTCAAAAATATGATATTACGCTGTTTTCCGTAGGAAACGGAACGGCTTCCAGAGAATCCGAAATGGTAATCGTGGAGTTGTTAAAAGAAATTCCGCAAAAAGTACAGTATGTAATTGTCAGCGAAGCCGGAGCGTCCGTTTATTCCGCAAGCAAGCTGGCGACAGAAGAATTTCCGAATTTTGACGTGGGACAGCGAAGCGCGGCGTCTATCGCAAGGCGTTTGCAGGATCCTCTGGCCGAACTTGTAAAAATTGATCCGAAATCTATTGGCGTAGGCCAGTACCAGCATGATATGAATCAGAAAAAATTAGGGGAAGCGCTGGGCGGCGTAGTAGAAGACTGCGTCAATAAAGTCGGCGTGGATTTGAATACGGCGTCTGCGTCCCTGCTTTCCTATATTTCCGGAATCAGCAAGACGGTTGCAAAAAATATCGTGGCATACCGGGAAGAAAACGGTCGTTTTGATTCCCGTTCCAGACTTCTAAAAGTGGCAAAGCTAGGACCAAAAGCCTATGAGCAGTGCGCGGGATTTTTGCGGATTACTGAGGGAAAAAATCCACTGGACGCCACAAGCGTTCACCCGGAAAGCTACGAAGCGACAAAAAAGCTTCTGGAAAAACTGGGCTTTACGACAAAAGATATAAAAGACGGAAAGTTAAAAGGCATTTCGAAAAAGATTTCCGATTCGAAAAAGCTTGCCGCAGAACTTGCAGTCGGCGAGATGACGCTTTTGGATATTGTAAAAGAACTGGAAAAGCCCGCCCGCGACCCGAGGGAGGATATGCCAAAGCCAATTTTACGAAACGACGTACTGGAAATAAAAGATCTTACGCCCGGCATGGTGCTGAAAGGAACCGTTCGAAATGTCATTGATTTTGGCGCGTTTGTAGATATTGGCGTGCATCAGGACGGGCTGGTACATATTTCCCAGATGACGGACCGCTTTATTTAGCACCCGATGGAGGTTGTTTACGTGGGGGATAT
Organism: uncultured Lachnospiraceae bacterium; assembly: GCA_951800425.1. Lineage (GTDB taxonomy): Bacteria > Bacillota > Clostridia > Lachnospirales > Lachnospiraceae > Roseburia_B. The sequence goes on along the minus strand of CATOKN010000269.1, from coordinate 13 downwards.
TGTAGAACTAAAA
>CATOKN010000268.1 GCA_951800425.1 uncultured Lachnospiraceae bacterium | reverse complement strand
AGGGAATTCATGGCTTAAATGACAGACTTTCCCATACGCTGCCCAGGGAAAGTAAGTTTAAGATTTTTATCAGCGCGCTGACTCAGATAAACATTGACGAGCATAATTATATGCCGACGACGGACGGGCGTTTGATCCGCCGGATTGTAAGAGACGCAAGAACTAGGAATACGACGGCGCAGGAGACGATTGCCATGTGGAATTCCGTAAGAAGAGGAGAGGAAAAATATATTTTCCCGTTTCAGGACAGCGCCGATATTATGTTTAATTCCGCATTGATTTACGAACTTTCGGTATTGAAAGCGTATGCGGAGCCTCTGCTTTTTTCCGTTGACAGAAAGGCTCCGGAATATAAAGAAGCAAAGCGGCTTTTGAAATTTCTGGACTATTTTCTTCCGGTTCCGGGCGAAGAGATTGCCAGAAACTCCATTTTAAGGGAATTTATTGGCGGAAGCGCATTTCATGTATGACAATTGAATAAGTAGGGTGAATGATCGCGGCTGCAAATTTTGCAGACGAGGAAAGTCCGGGCTTCACAGGGCAGGATGCCGGATAACGTCCGGTGGAGGCGACTCCAAGGAAAGTGCAACAGAAATAAACCGCCAGCCATTGCTGGTAAGGGTGGAAAGGCAGTGTAAGAGACTACCGCCTCTTTGGTAACAGAGAGGGCATATGTAAACCCCATTCGAAGCAAGACCAAACAAAAGCGTTGACGTGGCCCGCCAGCTTTAGGTAGGTTGCTTGAGACGGCTGGCAACAGCCGTCCTAGATAGATGATCATTCAAGACATAACCCGGCTTACAGCCCTGCTTATTCTAAAAAAATGAAACGCCGGAAATTATGCAGGAGGTTTTTCTATGACTTTAAAAGAATTGCTTGAAAGCGGATATGAGGCGAAAGCGTCTGATATTCACGTTATGCCCGGCCGTCCGGCAATGTTTCGGATCAATGGTACGATCAGCGCATACGGCTCATCCGGCATAGAAGTGAATGAAATGGAAAAAATGCTTCAGATGCTGCTTACGGAAGCTCAGATGGAAGAGTTAGAGCAATACAAAGAAATTGAGACGGCGGTTACTTTGTTCGGATGGTTTCGCATTCGCATCAATGTGTTTTCGCAGCGCGAATCCTATTGTGCATCGATTCGTCTTTTATCTTCTGTGATTCCAACGCCAAGGGAGCTGTTTTTGCCGCCAGAGTTTCTGGCTCTTGCAAAAGAGAAAAAAGGATTGATTTTTATTGCCGGAGAATCGGGCTCCGGAAAGTCAACGACTGCGGCAAGCTTATTAAATGAAATTTCTGTTTGTGAGACAAAGCATATTATGACTTTGGAACGACCGATAGAATATCTGCTTACCCATGGAAAGGGACTGATGTCGCAGAAAGAAATGGACGGAAATGAAGAGGCGTATGCAGACGCGGTGAAAGCGGCTGTGCGTCAGGACGCAGACGTGATTTTTATCGGAAATATTTTTGATGCGGAAACGATTTCGGAGGCGGTTTTGGCGGCAGAGTCGGGCCGTTTGGTCGTGGCTGCTCTAAGCGCGCCTTCCGCAGTGGATGCGCTTGAGAATATAGTCCAAAGGTTTTACAGCTTTCGAAGAGAAGAAATGCAAAGAAGAATCGCCAATGTCCTCAAAGGGATTATCGTACCGCGTCTTTTGCCTGTCTGCGGCGCAAAAGAAAGACGCGCCGTCTATGAGGTTTTGCTGGAGGATAAGGAAATTCGCATGCTGATTCGGGAGGGCAGATTTTCCCAGATTTCTTCTGTTATGGAAAAGAATCGGGATTTGGGCATGCAGACGATGGACGACGCAATTTTATCGGCCTATATGAAGTCCGTAATTTCGTCTGAAACCGCGGTAGATTTTGCGTCTGATCGTGAAAAAATGCTCAGGCGGATGAAAATTTATTAATTCTAAAATGTTTCTTAAAAAAAAATAGGTCAGTTGACACCGGGGAACGCAGATTGTACCATATATGCTATATCGAAAAACGAATGAGGGTGCATAAAAAATGAGAGAAAAGGTACAGAAGTTTATGGCGGGCCGTTATGGATTTGACGAATTGTCAAAAGCCTATCTCGGATTGACGGTTGTGTTGATGGTGTTGTCTATGGTTGTCAGAAACCAGGCGCTTTATCTGATTGCGCTTGCATTGCTTGTTTACTGCTATTTTCGGGCGTTTTCCAAAAACATTGCAAAAAGGCAGTCAGAGAGCCAGAAATTTCGTAACTTCAGATACCAGTCCGTCGTCAAATGGAATGCTTTGAGAAACCGACAGGCGCAGAAAAAAATTTACCGTTTCTATCAATGTCCGCAGTGCAGACAGAAAGTGCGGGTTCCAAGAGGAAAGGGCAAAATATGCATTACCTGTCCGAAGTGCCGAACGGAATTTATTAAGAAAAGTTAGGATGAATTCTTATGTTTGGATATATTAACATAAACCGGAAGGAACTGACGGAAGAAAATGCAAAGGCTTACCAGTCATATTATTGCGGTCTGTGCCGGCAGTTAAAGAGCAGCTGCGGGGCGAGAGGCCAGATGCTTTTAAATTATGATATGACGTTTATGGTCGTACTGTTTACGGGCTTGTATGAGCTTGACTGCCAGGAGACGGAATTTACCTGCCCGCTTCATCCGACGAAAAGACAGATAGCCAGAATCAACGAGGCGACGGAGTATGCCGCAGATATGAATGTATTGCTGGCATATCACAGTTTGGAGGACGACTGGAAAGACAATAAGGCGTATACCAAAAAAGCTTTTGCGAAATCACTGTTAAAAGACTATGAACGAATCCGTGCAAAATATCCGCGTCAGGCAGCGGCTGTTGAACAATATATGAAAGACCTTTTTCAGGCAGAAGACGCAGGAGAAGAAAATATTGATTTGATTGCCGGACTGACGGGCCATATGATGGGCGAGATTTTTGACTGGAAAAAAGATGAATGGTCAGAAGAGTTAAGGTGTTTGAGTTTTTATCTGGGAAAATTTATTTATCTGATGGATGCATATGAGGATTTAGAGAAAGACAGAAAGCGTCAGGAATACAATCCGTTTTTAAAAATGAACTGTAATTGCAAAAAGGACTTTGAGATTTTTGCAAAACTGCTTTTGACCAGCATGATGTCAGAGTGCGCAAAGTCGTTTGAACGGCTGCCGATTCTTTTGCATGCGGATATTC
>CATOKN010000267.1 GCA_951800425.1 uncultured Lachnospiraceae bacterium | reverse complement strand
AGCTATGGTGGTGTATTTGAAAAAATATCGGCATATCATTTTTTCGCTGCTGTTTCTGCTGCTTTTGTGCGGTATATCCATAAAGTTTTGGAAATCAGATGAAAAGAGAGAACGTGCGCAGGAAGCGTCGCGTGAGAAAGTAATCAGCCAAAACGCAGGAGTTTGCGCATCGTTTCAGAAAAATATTTTCGATACGGGAATCATTTCGTCGAAGCTTTTAGCAGATGTCATGACGCAGGAGGAACGAGCGGCCGTTGTTTATTCCTTTTTGCAAGGGCCAAGGGCATATCGGGAAGGACTGCCCTGGTCCGGCAATTGGTGTGAAAAAACAGTGGACTGGAATTCCTTTGGAGGATTAGGGTGCGGTTTGTGCTGTATGGCCAATATTTACAGCACGCTTTCTCCTTATGAATGTTCTCCCTGGGATATGTATGAATTTGCAACCGAATCTTCCTATTATTATCCTACGAAAGAAAGCGGAGCCATTGGATGGACAGATATGAGGATGGCGTTAAGGGCGGCGGGACTTGCATGTGATTTGTATCGAAAACCAAGCACTTATAAAAAATTTAAAAAACAGATGAAAGAATCAAAATCGGCAGTCGTCCTTGTCAGCAGCGCCAATGATGATACGTTTTGGAAAGATACGCCTGGCCATTACGTAAATATCTGGTATTATAAAGAGGATACGGAAGAAGTATTTCTTGCAGAACCAGGAGATCCTGAGAACAATCGGACCTGGATTCCGCTTCGCTATGTATACGATGCATTAAAAACAGTCAGTCAATATCAGTATCTGGCGGTAACAACTTATTATGAAGGGGCGAACATCTGGAAGCAGGACGGCATCGACGATGTATGGAATGGAAAGTTTTTTGAAATAAAATGAAAAAAGATGTTAAGAATCAAAAAAATCAGACGATATATAAAATAAGAGCAAATGAAATACGAATCCGAGGAGGGATGAGCCGCATACGGATATGAGGGATATTTTAAGGTTGCATCTGTGATGATTATTTCCGGAATGTCGGACGCGATGTCAAAGCGCAGACAGGAAGAGAGAAAATCCGGCGGACAGAAAGAATTTTGCCAGATATTGGAAGAAGCCAGACATCAGAACGATAGCGATGTTATGGCGGGAAAAACGATTGGATACACAAGAGATGGGTTGGCATATGTTGGAGAAATCAGACGGAGAACATATAACTAGCCATAAAATGAGGAGTGCCCCGGTGTCCGAAGACACCGAGGCCATTATGAAGAAATTTATCAATATATATAGAATATGCAAATGTGATTTTAATTTGTTTTTAACAATTTAATAGTAACAGTTAAATGTGAATAAAATATGAACAAATATAAAACATATTGTAAAAGTAACAAAATCAATTCTCAAAAATGCATTTCTTTTGTTCAAAATAACGAAATCAATTGCAGATGAGACTTGAAATTGCAGGAAGATTTTGTTATCCTATATAGGAAGGAATTTATAAATCATAGATGCCCGGACAGGGAAGTCGGGGCATTTCAGTCAAAGGAGTGATATTATGTCGATTTCAATTTCAGCGAATGAAAGAATGGTGGGAAGTCTTTTTTCGAGCATGAATTCCAATTTGGTGAATTCAAAGAACAATGCATTTTCCGGCATGGGGCTGATAGGAGGCTTCAACTATTCCGATTATGCAAGTTTAACAAACGGTTCTTACCATAAGCTTCTGAATTCCTATTATTCTATGGACAAAGTGGATTCAGACTGGAAAATGTCTTCCGGAAGCAGTTCTTCCGGTACGTCAGGTACAACCTCAAGGACGTATAATTACTGGACGAAAGATGGGATGATTCAGAGGACGTACGACAACAGCCTTGTGACGGACAGAAAAGACAAAACGCCTTCTTCGACATCTACCTCAAAAGAGACGACGACAAAGTTGGCGACAATTGAATCAAATGCCGAAAAGCTTGGCGATGCTGCGGACGCGCTTTTAACGCAGGGAAATAAGTCCTTGTTTAAACAGGTAACTACGACAGATAAGGATGGCAATAAAACGACGGGATATAATACGGACGCTATTTATAAAGCAGTTTCATCGTATGTCGAGCAGTACAATAATCTGATGAAAAACGCCAGCAATACAAATGTTGTTTCTATCCGTGCGTCGGCAGCTTCGATTGGCGATTATACAAAAGTAAACGAAAAGGCGCTTTCTAAAATTGGAATTACCGTTAACGCCAAGGATAAGACGCTTTCATTGGACGAAGAAGTATTTAAAAATGCAGATATGGCCGATGTAAAAGCTCTGTTTCAGGGGAGCGGCTCTTACGCTTATCAGGTGGCTTCCAAAGCGTCTTCGATTAATTATCAGGCGCAGTACGAAGCGTCTAAGGCAAGCACTTATAACAGCGGCGGAGTATATTCTTATAATTACTCTTCCGGCGGTTTGTGGAACGGCATGATTTAAAAACAACAAGACTCCAAAGCAGATAAGCTGCATTGGAGTCTTTTTTTGCGTGCTGCAGGATTAATTGTCATCTTCGTCATTTGCCGACATAGAGTAAACAGAACGCTTTCTTGCCATTTCGTCATTTGCCAGATATTCGTCATAGGTTGTAATTTTATCTATCATGGTTCCATTTGGTAAAAATTCTATAATCCGGTTGGCAGTTGTTTCTACAACCTGATGGTCGCGGGAAGAAAAGAGGATTACGCCGGGAAATTTGATCAGGCCGTTATTTAAAGCCGTGATGGATTCCATGTCCAAATGATCGGTCGGTTCATCTAAAATCAGGATATTGGACGCTTCAATCATCATGCGGGAAAGAAGCACGCGGACTTTTTCGCCTCCGGAAAGCACGCGCATTTTTTTTACGCCGTCTTCTCCGGCAAAGAGCATTCTGCCGAGAAAGCCCCGGACGTAGGTGGCGTCTTTGATTTCGGAAAATTGGGTCAGCCAGTCTACAATGACGAGATCGGTATCGAAAATTTCGGTATTGTCCTTGGGAAAATATGATTGGGAAGTGGTTACGCCCCATTTATAGCTGCCCTCATCCGGTTCCATTTCTCCTGTAATAATCTTGAAAAATATTGTTTTTGCAAGCTCGTTGCCTCCGACAAAAGCCGCCTTGTCTTCGCGCCCCAGAATAAAGGAGATGTTGTCTAATACTTTTACGCCGTCAATTGTTTTGCTGATATTTTCCAC
>CATOKN010000266.1 GCA_951800425.1 uncultured Lachnospiraceae bacterium | reverse complement strand
GTGTCCCAGTGGCTGATGAATATCTGCAACAACAGGATTACGTACCAGGTGGTGCGGGATTTGCGGCAGGATGCTTTTGAAAAAATAGAAATTCTTCCGCTGAAATATTTAGACGCCCATTCTCATGGCGAGCTGGTCAGCCGGGTGATTGCCGACGCGGATCAGGTGGCCGACGGTCTTTTGATGGGATTTACCCAGTTGTTTACGGGAGTCATTACAATTGTGGGAACGCTGATTTTTATGATTGCCATACAGTATAAAATAGCGTTGGTGGTTATTTGTATTACGCCGGTTTCTTTGTTTGTGGCCGGATTTATTGCCAGAAAAACATTTTCGATGTTTCGGGTGCAGTCAGAAACGAGGGGGGAGCAGACGGCTCTGGTAGAAGAGATGATTTCGAATCAGAAAGTCGTTCTGGCGTTTGGGCAGGACGAGGCCGTTTTAGAGCGATTTGACGAAATCAATGAACGTCTGGAAAGATGCTCTTTGAAAGCGACGTTTTTTTCTTCTCTGACCAATCCATGCACACGCTTTGTCAACAGCCTCGTTTATACCGGAACAGGCATTTTCGGAGCGATATTTGCCGTGATGGGAGGCATCAGCGTCGGGCAGCTCGCCAGTTTTTTAAGCTATGCCAATCAGTATACCAAGCCGTTTAATGAAATTTCCGGCGTCATTACGGAGCTGCAAAACGCGCTTGCCTGTGCAGGACGGATTCTGGATTTGATTCTGGAAACACCTCAGGCTCCGGAAGCAAAAGACGCTGTCTGTCTCAGAGAGGCGAAAGGAAACGTTTCGCTTTCCGACGTGGATTTTTCTTATACGAAAGATCAGCGTCTGATTGAGGGATTTTGCCTGAATGTAAAGCCTGGACAGAGAGTTGCCATTGTAGGTCCTACAGGCTGCGGCAAAACGACTCTGATCAATCTTTTGATGCGTTTTTACGATGTGGACGCAGGAAGTATCCGGGTGGACGGCACAGACATCCGGCAGCTTACGAGAAAAAGTCTGCGCGCTTCTTACGGCATGGTGCTTCAGGAAACATGGCTCAGAGAGGGAAGCATTCTGGAAAATATACGGATGGGTGAGCGCGGCGCGACGAGAGACGACGTGATACGGGCGGCAAAAGCGTCGCATGCCCACAGCTTTATCAAACGTCTGCCAAAAGGATACGATACCCTGATTACAGAAGCGGGAGGGGGTCTGTCCCAGGGGCAAAAGCAGCTTTTATGCATTGCAAGAGTGATGCTTTCTCTGCCCCCTATGCTGATTTTGGATGAAGCAACTTCTTCGATTGATACGCGCACTGAGTTAAAAATCCAGAATGCTTTTGCGAAAATGATGACAGGCAGAACAAGCTTTATTGTGGCGCACCGGCTGTCGACTATAAAAGAGGCTGACGTAATTCTGGTTCTGAAAGACGGGCGCGTGATGGAACAGGGAAATCACAAAACATTACTTGCAAAAAATGGATTTTATGCTACACTTTATAATAGCCAGTTTATTCAGTCAGAGGAATGATTTCTGGAATGCCAGAATCAGACATGTATTTCTGCATGGATTTTGCAGATACTGTATTTAGGCGAATCAATCCGGCTGCAGTGACTCTGAGTAACAAATGAAAAAGATAGGAATACAATATATGTAGGAAACGATGATTTGGAAAGCTCGTGAAATATTACCAAATTATTACACTTGTTACATATACAGAAAAATCTTGACAAAAGAAAGAGCAGGTCACTATAATTAATGTTTGTATTTAAGGATAGGGGTTTGAGAGCCATAGATTGTTTGACATAGAGGTGCGATATGGAACAATATATTATTAAAGGCGGCAATCCGTTGGTCGGAGAAGTGGAAATTGGCGGTGCGAAGAATGCGGCGCTTGCCATACTGGCAACGGCAATTATGACAGATGAAACAGTAACGATTGAAAATCTTCCCAATGTCAGAGACATTAACGTCATGCTGGATGCAATTGCGGGCATCGGGGGCAAAGTGGAACGCGTGGATCTGCATACGGTGAAGATCAATGGCTCCATGATTCGTGATCTGAGCGTAGATTATGAGTATATTAAGAAAATCAGGGCTTCTTATTATCTTTTGGGGGCTTTGCTTGGAAAATATAAAAAAGCGGAGGTTGCGCTTCCCGGAGGCTGCGACATTGGAAGCAGGCCGATCGATCTGCATCTGAAAGGATTTCGGGCTCTGGGGGCAAAAGTGGATATTCGGCACGGACTGATCTCCGCGGATGCACAGGAGCTTCAGGGGACGCATATTTACCTGGATAAAGTCTCTGTCGGAGCGACAATTAATATTATGATGGCGGCGTCGATGGCAAAGGGAAAGACGACGATAGAAAATGCCGCAAAAGAACCGCATGTCGTTGACGTGGCCAATTGCTTAAACAGCATGGGAGCCAATATCCGCGGCGCGGGAACGGACGTCATTCGAATTGCCGGCGTGGAGCGTCTTCATAAAACGGAGTATTCTATTATTCCGGATCAAATCGAAGCAGGGACGTTTATGTTTGCGGCGGCGGCGACAATGGGCGACGTTACGGTGAAGAATGTGATTCCAAAGCATCTGGAAGCAATTTCCGCGAAGCTTTTGGAAATCGGCTGCGAGATTGAAGAACTGGACGATGCGGTGCGTGTTGTGGCTTCCAAAAAACTGCATCACACGCAGGTGACGACGCTTCCCTATCCCGGCTTTCCTACGGATATGCAGCCTCAGATGGCCATATTGCTTGGCATTGCGGAAGGAACAAGTACGATTACGGAAAGTATTTTTGAGAATCGGTTTAAATATGTAGACGAACTGGCGCGCATGGGCGGTTCAATTAAAGTGGAGAGCAATATTGCGATTGTCACCGGTACGGAAAAATATACGGGCGCAAGAGTCAGCGCGCCGGATCTTCGGGCAGGAGCCGCTCTTGTGATTGCGGGTCTTGCAGCGGAAGGCATTACGATTGTAGACGACATTTATTATATTGAACGCGGCTACGAAAACTTCAATGAAAAACTGATGCAGCTTGGGGCTCAGGTTGAGAAAGTGGCGACAGAAAAAGAAATTATTAAGTTCAAATTGAAAGTTTCATAAGAAGAAATGCAATGGCAAACCCCGGAAATCTGTGATTTCCGGGGTTTTTTACGTGCGCCCAGTATGGGCGCAATCTAATCGGTGAAAGTCCGTAACACACCCTGGTAGTGGGAAGTGTATAGCCAAGAGCAAGGGTGTCCATCGTGAGGTGGAATCTGAAGAAAGCTGGAG
>CATOKN010000265.1 GCA_951800425.1 uncultured Lachnospiraceae bacterium | reverse complement strand
GTTTCCAACCCGGTATACAGCATATATCCGCCCTGTTGTATATCATATCCGCTCACGCCTTGAAAATCCAATATTTTTTCAAGCGCCATCCGGGTAAAAACATCTCCTCTGGCAGACGCCTCTTCCTGTCCGTCTTCATTCTCTGTAACCTCATAAAACTCGTCGCTATCTACCGGCTTCACCTGTATCACAATTCCGCTGGTTAAACTTTTCTTCATCTCTTCACAGGATGCGGACGCCCCCATACGCACTTCCGTCCCCGCCGCCAGAAACATCCCTGCAAAAAACAGGAGCAAAAACAAAACCACGCTTCGTACTTTTTTTCTGACCAGATACAAACGCGCCCTTTTCCATACGTTCATGTACACCCCTCCCGCCAAATGCAATTATCTATTGTCCATTCTATTATACTACAATTTTCGGCTCTTGAAAATAAGAAAATAATTATTTTAACAAAAAATATTAGTACATTAAAAATACTTTTCCCCTATATTTTCTGGATTTTTCCAAAAAAAAGTAGTATAATGAATAAGTTATTTTATGAAAAATCCATTGCATGGCAATATTAAGGAGATACAAAAGGAGGATACCTATGCCTGTAAAATATGTTTTTGTCACCGGCGGCGTTGTGTCGGGGCTTGGAAAGGGGATTACGGCCGCTTCTTTAGGCCGCCTGTTAAAAGCCCGCGGTTATACGGTCACTATGCAAAAATTTGACCCTTATATCAATCTGGATCCCGGAACGATGAATCCCATTCAGCACGGCGAAGTTTTCGTTACCGACGACGGAGCCGAAACGGATTTGGATCTGGGCCATTACGAAAGATTTATTGATGAAAGCCTGACAAAAAATTCCAATGTTACTACCGGAAAAATCTACTGGACCATTTTGCAAAAAGAACGCCGCGGAGACTTTGGCGGCGGCACAGTTCAGGTCATTCCGCACATCACAAATGAAATCAAAAACCGCTTTTACCGAAACTTCACGGCGAAAGATACCCATATTGCCATCATCGAAGTTGGCGGTACGGTCGGAGACATTGAAAGCCAGCCGTTTTTAGAAGCCATCCGTCAGTTCCAGCACGATATAGGCCATGAAAACGCCATCTTAATCCATGTGACGCTGATCCCATACATCAAAGCCTCCGGAGAGCTTAAGACCAAGCCGACCCAGGCAAGCGTAAAAGATTTACAGGGCATGGGCATACAGCCGGACATCATCGTCTGCCGTTCGGAGCATCCGCTGGATCAGGGATTAAAAGATAAAATTGCCCTGTTCTGCAACGTGCCAAGCAACCACGTTATGCAAAATCTGGACGTGGAATATCTCTATGAAGCCCCTCTCGCCATGGAACAGGAGGGTCTTGCAACCGTAGCCTGCGAATGCCTGAATTTGGATTGTCCGGAGCCAAATCTGGATGACTGGAAACAAATGGTAAACGATTTGAGGCATCCGGACAAAGAAGTAACGATCGCGCTTGTCGGAAAATATACGCAGCTTCACGACGCCTATATTTCTGTTGTGGAAGCTTTAAAGCACGGCGGCATCGCCAGCCGCGCCACCGTCAATATTCAATGGGTGGATTCCGAATTACTCAATGAAAACAATGCGTCTGAAATCCTTGGAAATGCGCAGGGAATTATAGTTCCCGGCGGTTTTGGCGACCGCGGCGTAGATGGCATGATTGTCGCAGCCCACTACGCAAGAACGCAGAAAATTCCTTACCTTGGCTTATGTCTGGGCATGCAGGTGGCAATCATCGAATTTGCCAGAAACATCTGCGAAATGCACGACGCGCACAGCATAGAATTAAATCCGCATACGACGCATCCGGTGATTTCCCTGATGCCGGATCAGGACGGAATTGAAGACATCGGCGGAACGCTAAGGCTTGGTTCTTATCCATGCGTATTGGACAAGTCTTCCAAATCCCATGCATTATATGGAGAAGAAACGATTCATGAACGGCATCGCCATCGTTATGAAGTCAACAACGATTACCGGAATATCCTGACAGAAAAAGGCATGAACCTTTGCGGCATTTCTCCGGACGGAAGAATTGTCGAAATGATTGAACTTCCCGAACATCCCTGGTTTATCGCGACTCAGGCACACCCCGAATTAAAGTCAAGGCCAAACCGTCCGCATCCGTTGTTTAAAGGATTTGTGGAAGCCTCTATTCAGACAGTCCGGTAACAAACGATAACGCAAAACAGGAAAGAAAAAAGCCAACGCTTTTCTCTTTCCTGTTTTTTATTTTCCTTTTGTCTTTCTCTTTTTGCTTAAAACCATTCGCTTGGACTGTGCGATCAGCGTTTCCTTTCCCTCTGATTTCTTTTCCACAATCCTTTTTACCGTCTCGCTTTCCGGAATCAATTCAATGCCCTGTATCTGCGAAACGAATTTTTGCAATGTGGAATATCCATATTCTTTTACTTTAAAATCCGGATATTTTTTATGAAGCTTCTGTCCCATGGAAGCCAAATCCACGCCCTCGCCCATTGACTGGCGCACGCATTCTCTGATGTACTCCTCCAACTGCTCTCTTTTTAAGCTGTCGTCTTTGAGGCCCACCAGAATTGTCGTCTCTTTCTTATAAAGCGTAAACGTATCTTCCATTTCTTCAATAAATTTTGAAAGGGAGCTGTACCCATAGCTTCGCACGTCAAAATCTGAATATTTTTTCAAAAGAGAACTTCCGACTTCCCCGAGTCCTGTTTTCTTTCCGTTATTTTCATTTTCCGTAATAATTTCTACAATGGCTTCCTGAATCGTCTTGGATGAAATATTTTCTTTTGTCTTATCCGCATCCTGTTCCAGAAGAATTTCCAAATTTGTAAATACGGAACACGCGGCTTTAAAAGATTTCGGCGTCTTAGTTTCTCCCATTCCAATCACTTCCATGCCGGATTCCCGCAACCTGCTTGCCAGCTTCGTAAAATCACTGTCGCTGGATACAATGCAAAACCCTTCCACGCGGCCCGTATACAAAATATCCATGGCGTCAATAATCAGAGCCGAATCTGTCGCGTTCTTCCCCGCCGTATTGCTAAATTGCTGAATGGGGGTAATCGAATTTGCAAGCAGCTCTTCTCTCCATTTTGACGCCTGGTTGCTGGTCCAGTCGCCGTAGATTCTTTTGTAAGTAATAATGCCATATTTCGTCATTTCGTCTAAAATCGCCGTAATATATTTGGCCGAAACATTATCCGAATCAATCAAAACGGCATAGCGTTTATCTTCCATTTCTCTCTCCTTCTATTCATATATTGTATTC
>CATOKN010000264.1 GCA_951800425.1 uncultured Lachnospiraceae bacterium | reverse complement strand
TCCTGAACGTACGCCAGGCGACAGTAACGCCGCAGGATGGCAAATTTTTATATCCTGGCAGCAGAATTTTGTGAATATTCTGCAAGTTATCAATATATCGTCAGTTATAAGTAATATGAATCTAAAATTATCTTATTTTTTTATTGACATATTTCAAATTTTGCGATACAATAAATGCAACAAATCAAACAAAGAAAGCAGAGGTACAATCCAATGAAAACGTAACGAAACATCCCAAAAAGTCCTTTTCTAAGGCAGCCATCCAATCTACAGATTCGTAAAATAAGATTGACACAGAGACCATGAAACAGAATACAAAAGATATGACGGAGAATCAGTTGCACTATTCAGATATGGTTCCAGTCCAAAAGATTCATGGAGAACGAAAGGGAGAAATTATTTCACGGATTTGATAAAAAATACAGGAGGTACGATCCAATGGATGAAATAATTTAACAGCGGCGTCAAATCACAATTGCATTTGACGCCGCTGTTCTTATGTCCCGCTCCGGCAAAAAGAGCGTCAGACTTTCCAGACAATATTACCAGAGATAATTGCTGAATTCTCCCGTTTCCCAGTCTATGCAAAAATAGATAGACGGTACTCCGTTTTTTTCAAAAACCAGAGTATTGCATACGTTTCTGCTAAGATTTGGCCGTTCTGCAAAGTCATCTTTCAAAGTATCGATACATTCCTTGCCGCTGTTCACCGTAACGCTCTCCCAGTTTAACTCTTCTCCGGCAAACAAGCCGTACTCGTCAATCAGCTGCTTTGCACGCGCTTTGATTTCTTCCTCCGTCCAGGAAATTGCAGCATAATCTTTCTCTTTCTGATAAGGCCGGAATTTTCCAAAGGATACCATTTTGCCGCTGATGGAATCTATCTGACAGGTATAAGACCTGTAAGCTTCTTCCGTATCTCCAAATCCATTTTCCAGTTTTCCAGCCCAGTACACCACATTTTCCCCGGAGTAATAATCCAGCTCCAAATATGCGATTTTCAGATCCTTTAACGAATCATTCGGATACAGACGGTTGATTTCTTTTAGAAAAATAAGCCCTGCTTCATGGACGCCGAGCTTCGCATCGTTTAGACCTACAAATTGGAATTCTGTGGCGTCCTGCTCTATTTCATCCGCCGCGACATGCGTTTCTTCGCTCCCATCGTATTCCCGGTACATATTCTCCCAGATGCCCTTCAGCTCCTCTTCTGTCATGCCGCCTGATTCCAAATCATTTCCGTTTCCCGCATCCGTTTCGCTATCCTGTACAAGAAGCTCCGTCAGCATATCCTGTGTTTCGCTCTCTGCCATTTCCGGCTCAAACTCCTGCGTGCCTGTTTTTTCCGCATAGATCCCCATGCTCCCAACCAAAAGCAGCACAAAGATCAGGCAAAGTCCAAATGCCGCGCATACCACCAGTAAATTCTTTTTCCTCATAACAACCTGCTTTCCCGCAATTTCTGCGAATTGTATTCCGGCTCATCGCCGTTATCCATACGATACCGCAGACAAATCATCTACTTCTTACCTCCTTGTTAGGAAGTTGTAAAAGAACGGTTACTTTCGTCCCTTTTCCCGGCGAAGACGCAAACGTCATCACGCCGCCCAGCTTCTTAACGATCCAATCCGCGACGGACAATCCCAGCCCGACGCCTCCCTCTTTTCTGGAACGTGACTTATCCACGCGGTAAAACGCTTCCGTAATTTTCTCCAGCTCCTCCTCTTCCATGCCGATGCCAAAATCCGTAATCTCAAATATCTGCTTTTCTTTATCGCAGCAGGCCCGGAAAATAATTGTATCCCCGGAGTTGCTTGCGCGAATGGCATTTTCCAAAAGATTTCGAAACAGATGGATAAACAATGCCTCTTCTCCAAAAGCTGTCTCCATCTCAAATTCCGTCCGAAGCGTCAGGTTCTTTTCCTGCAATTTTTTTGCCAGAATTTTTCTCAAATGTTCTGCCGCGGCAGACAGGCTGACGTAATCAAAGAAGCTCTCTTCCTCCTCATATAAGCGCATCGAAAGCATCGTCTCGCTCATTTTCGTAAGCCGCCCGCTCTCTTCCATAATATAACAAAGCCCCTCGCATCTTTCCTCTTCCGAAGCTTTTGCATATCTTAAATATTCCGCATAGCCATAGATGGAAGTCAGAGGCGTCTTTAGCTCATGCGCCATATTGTCCATCAGCCGCTGCTTTTTCTCATTTTCTTCTTCCAGCGCTTCAATCTGCCGCTTGATTGTCCCGGACATTTGATTGATATTTTGTGACAACTCAAAAATTTCATCTCTGCCCCAAATCGTCTTTGGCTTCAAAAACCCCATCTGCCCATATTCTCCCGCGGCAATCCGGGCCACGCGCTCATTTAATCTGCCAAGCGGCTTTAACATGCGCCGCATCAAAGCATACAAAATCAGACAGAGCAAAACAGACATGACAAGACTGACTGCCGCAAACATCCGCTTTAGCATGCGCCAGACTTCTTCAAAATCCGCCAGTCGTTTCTGATAACGAATGCGGTACGCCTGATATGGCTCTAAAAGATTTTGCTCCGCAACAATTTCTACGCGCGTCCCTCCGCCGCTTACTGTGGAGCGAAGAACAGGCGCTTTTATCTTTTCTATTTTTTCCAGAGAAAGCGTAATGCTTTGTTTTTCATAAAAATTCTGATAGCTTTCCAGCAAAAGCTTTACGACGCTGTCCCTGTAACGGCCGTTGCGCTCCAAAATAGAAAGATCATGTTCCAGGTTCTGACAAAGAAAATAGCAGTCCGTTTCGGCTTTTTTCTTTTCCTGCGTCAGATTATAAGAAAAAAGAAACCTTGCCGCAAAAAACAATCCGGCGTTCAACGCCAAAAGAAACAGCAGCAAGGTTACAAAATAAATTTTCTGCCAGATACGCATTACGCTTTGCTCTCCTTTTCCATCTCCAGGCGGTATCCCGTTTTATAAACGGTTTTAATCTGACGCTCCAGATTTAATTTTTTCCGCAGCTTCGTAATATGCACGTCCACCGTACGCGTATCCCCCATATAATCGTATCCCCACGCCAGCTCTAAAAGCTTTTCTCTGGAGAGGGCGATATTCCGGTTTAAAATCAAAACCTCCAAAAGCTCAAATTCCTGTCTGGCCAGTTCCACCTCCGCGCCGTTTACCAGGACTTTTCTTGCCTTTAAATCAATTTCCGTTCTTCCGATGCGAATCGTTCTTTCCGCTTTTTTCGTTTTCGCCAAAACAAGATGGACGCGCGCAATCAGTTCAAGCATTTCAAACGGCTTTGTCAGATAATCC
>CATOKN010000263.1 GCA_951800425.1 uncultured Lachnospiraceae bacterium | reverse complement strand
CAGAAGCAGGAAGGAGTGGATACCATGGTGGCAATGACGGCCATTGCGGAGAAGGAAGCGGCAGCGGATGCGATTGCCAGGTATCAGAGTCTGCCGGATGTATTTTCCGCGGACCGGGAGATCTTTGCGCTTCGAAAAGAACTGATTAAGATTTTTCATCCGGATAACGGATCCGGCGATGCGGAGGTACTCCATATCATCAACCAGGAGTACGAGACATTAAAAAACAGTCTGGAACGACCAAAGAGCCGCATCTATCCGGGCTAGATTTATGATACAAAGTGCCGTTGCACAAATGTGCAGCGGTTATTTTTTGAACGGAGGAACTTTTATGAAATGGAAGAAATTCACAATCCTGACGACGACGGCGGCAGAAGATTACTTAAGCGCAATGTTGGACGAGCTGGGAATTGAGGGAATCGAAATTGAAAACCTCGTTCCTCTGACAAAAAAAGATCAAACGGATATGTTTATAGATTTTCTTCCGGAGCTGCCGCCGGACGATGGAACCAGCCATGTCAGCTTTTACCTGGAGGACGGCGGGGATTTTTCCGGACTGTTAAAGCAGGTGGAACAGGGCATAGAAGAGCAGCGTCAGTTTGTAGATGTGGGTAAGGGAACCATAACGGCAAGCGATACGGAAGACATCGACTGGATGAACAACTGGAAAGAATATTTCCATGCGTTTACGATTGATGATATTTTGATTAAGCCGACCTGGGAGGCTCTCAAAGAGGAAGAGAAGGGATTGTGCGTAATTGAAATTGATCCCGGTATTTCTTTTGGTACGGGAAAGCATGAAACGACGCAGCTTTGCATACGCCAGTTGAAAAAATATATAAAAAACGACCGTCGGCAGAGCGTGCTGGACATAGGTTGCGGGAGCGGCATTTTATCCATTGCAGCGTTAAAGCTTGGCGCCGGAAGCGTAGTGGGAACGGATTTGGATGAAAACTGCATGGTTTCCGCAAAAGAGAATATGAAGATCAACCGTCTGGAGAATGCGTCCGCGGCGTTTTATGTCGGAAATCTGATTGACGACGCGGCTTTGCAGGAAACGATAGGGGACGAATGTTTTGATATTGCAGTTGCAAATATTTTAGCCGACGTAATTATTCCCATGGCGCCCGCAGTCTGGCCCAAGCTGAAAAAAGGCGGGATTTTTATTACGTCGGGAATTATAGATTTTAAAGAAAAGGAAGTAAAGGCGGCGGTAGAATCGGCAGGATTTCAGATTCTTGAGATTCATCACCAGGGGGAATGGGTCAGCATTACCGCCAGAAAAGAATAAGCGCCGGAGGATGCGATGCACCAGTTTTTTGTAGAAGACGGACAGATCGGCAGAGCTTTTGTGACGATTACGGGTACCGACGTAAATCATATCAGGCATGTGCTGCGTATGAAGCCAGGAGAAAAAATCCGCGTAAGCAATCAGCAGGGGCGGGACTATTTTTGTGAAATTTCTGAATTGGGAGATTCGTTTGTTCAGGCGGATATATTAGAAGAAGACGCTCCATCGACAGAGCTTCCGGGCAAAATTTATTTGTTCCAGGGAATTCCAAAAGGCGACCGGATGGAGACGGTAATAGAAAAGGCAGTGGAATTAGGCGTATATGAAATCATTCCGGTGGCTATGAAATATTGCGTTGTAAAGCTGGACGCAAAAAAAGAAGCCGCCCGAATCAAACGCTGGCAGAAGCTGTCGGAAGCTGCGGCAAAGCAGTCGAAGCGCAGCCTGATTCCAAACATTCATTCTGTTATGAGCTTTCAGGAAGCCGCAGCGTATGCCTCTTTGTGCGACGTTCGTTTGATTCCCTACGAAAATGAACAGGGAATGCAGTCTGCGAAAGACGCGTTTTCTTCCATAAAACGCGGAAATTCCGTCAGCGTGATGATTGGACCGGAGGGCGGCTTTGCAGAGGAGGAGATTGCGCTGGCGAAAGAGACGATGCGCGTCATTTCTCTGGGAAAGCGGATTTTACGGACAGATACGGCCGGAATTGCCGTGATGAGCATGCTGATGTTAGAGATGGAGATGAGGTAAAGCAAATGGAAGCGTATCTTGACAATGCCGCGACGACGAAATGCGGCAGACGCGCGGCGGAGCTTATGATAAAGCTTTTGACGGAAGATTATGGCAATCCCTCTTCCATGCATACTATGGGAGGAAAAGCGGAAGCCTGTATCAAAGAAGCGGGGAAAAAGATTGCGAAGACGCTAAAGGTCAGCGAAAAAGAGATTGTATTTACGTCCGGAGGCACGGAAGCGAATAATCTGGCAATCTTGGGAGCCGCAGACGCAAACAGACGCGCAGGAAACCATATCATTACGACCGCCATAGAGCATGCGTCTGTCAGCGGACCCATGCAGCGTCTGGAAGAAATGGGGTTTCGGGTTACGTATCTTCCGGTAGATGAATTTGGAGTTCTTAAAATGGACGCGCTGGAAGACGCGTTGGATGAAGAGACAATTTTGGTGTCATTGATGGAAGTAAATAATGAAATCGGCTCTATACAGCCGATTGCCCAGGCGGCCGAGCGAATCAGGGAAAAGGCAAAAGACGCCCTGCTTCATGTAGACGCGATTCAGTCGTATGGCAAACGGGCGATTTATCCAAAACGAATCGGAGTGGATTTGATGTCTGTCAGCGGACATAAAATTCATGGGCCTAAGGGCAGCGGATTTTTATATATCAAGGAAAAGACAAAAATAAAGCCGGTTTTATTTGGCGGAGGCCAGCAAAAGGGCATACGTTCCGGTACGGAAAATGTTCCGGCGATTGCGGGCCTTGGGGTTGCCGCGTCGGAAGCATATGAAAATTTCGAAGAGAAAATCAATCACATTTATGATTTAAAACGTCAGTTCATACAGGAAGTAACGAAAATCGACGGCGTATCCGTCAATGGGAAGACGGGGAGGGATTCTGCTCCCCACATTGTAAGCGTCAGCGTGGCAGACGTGAAAAGCGAGGTTCTTTTACACTCTTTGGAAGAAAAAGGCGTTTACGTATCGGCAGGAAGCGCGTGTTCTTCCAACAAGCCGTCCGTCAGCCGGACGCTGAAAGCGATTGGGCTGCGCCAGGATCTTTTGGATGCGACGGTACGGTTTAGCTTTTGCGAACAGACGACGGAAGAAGAAGTGTTTTATGCGTTGGAATGTCTGAAAGAAATCATTCCGTTTCGGAGAAAATTTATACGAAGATAAAGATGGAGGAAACATGTACAAATCTTTTTTAATTAAGTACGCGGAAATTGCCATCAAAGGAAAAAACCGCTGGATTTTTGAAGAGGC
>CATOKN010000262.1 GCA_951800425.1 uncultured Lachnospiraceae bacterium | reverse complement strand
ATTGCCCTCTCCAAGCAGAATGTCTTTGACCGCCTGAATCAATGTTTCATTTCCCAAATCAATCTGCGCCGCCAGAATATCCGCATAAGAAAAATATTCATTTCTGGCATGGTCGTAAATCTCAGGCGAAACGCTTCCGGTTAAAACATCCGAAAGCTCTGCCTGATAAAACCCAAGCCTCGCATAGGCGCGCAGAAGCTTTACGCTCTGGATGGCAAACGGCGCGTAGCTTTGCGAGCGCACGCTCCTGCGATACCAGCCCGCCGTCATCTGGAACTGATTCATCTGATCCAGCGCATAAAAAAATTCTTCCCGGTATTTTTCCGCAACGCAGATTTTGACCAAATCCATAAATTCCTGCCGATAAACCTCGCGAAGCGTTTGGTACGTTCCTTTTTCCAGAAGACTGCGGATATACTGGCATGCCTCCTGCGGAACCGCATACGTGTAAACGTCCGGAAGCATTTCTTTCTCCCGCTTTGAAAGATGTTTTCCCCGTTCGTTGATTTCTTTTACCCATGTTTCATTTAATTTTCTTCTGGTATCATAAGTAAATTCAGACATGTTACTCCCTTACCCCTTTCCTGCCGTATGGCATAATGGTATGCCCGGAGGGTGTTACCCCTTTCCTGCCGGAGGCATAATGGTATGCCCGGAGGGTGTACCCCTTTCCTGCCGCGCAGAATCACCATCCCGAAAGCATAGTCAACCGGACAAATGTAAAGACCAAATCATCCCTCCAGTAAATCTGTTCCTCCGGATCCGTCAGCTCTTCTTCTCCCGCAAACACCCGGTAGATGCCGTCGGCAAAGCACTGCATCGTATTTTCCACCGCCAAAAGCGCGTCGGCGTCCCCGCCTGTGCGCAGTCCAAACGCTATCTTCCCCCGGCCGGCCTGTTCTTTGATGTCTTCTTTTGTCAAAAACGTCAGCATCTGCCCCTCATCTTTTCTCGCATTGTACTCCCGGACAGACAGCTCCGTCAGCAAAGTCAGAAGCTCCCCAAGCGTATTCGGCTTTTTTTCCAGAACAAACGGCACAGGCGTAAGATCTTTGCTTTTTTGTTTTCCCAGTTTTTTCATTCTCGCATAGATGGTAAATGACATCCGGACACCTCCGTTTTTCGCATATTCGCTATGGTTTTATTTTACAGGGTATCACCAACTTTTTCAAGACGCCGATGAGAAACGCAGAAAAAGGCAGAAAACTTTCCGCCTTTTCCATTCCGTTCAGTTTATCTTCGACAACACAAACTCCATGACAACAGGATTATGATCGGAGTACAAAAAATCTTTCTCTATATTTTTCGCCTCTGCCCTCACATTATCCGAAACCAGAAATCCATCTACAATTACCGTATACGTTACGCCTTTTTCATATGGAATATCCGCGCCCCGGCAGGTAGGCGTTTCCTTGGCGTTTTCTGCTTTTACGAACCGAAAGCCCTCCGCCAGATCTGCGTCCCGAAGCTGATACACCCAAGACGGCGTCTTTTGCTCCGAGGGAAAGTTGTTGACAGAATCCGCAATATCATGATTAAAATCTCCGCCCGCAATTACATAATTGCCTTTTTCCCACTCTTCTTTCAGCGTCTCATTTAAAAGCGCAAGCTGCTTTGCCCGTATCTTTCCCCCCTCGTCATAGGCGCTTAGATGCACTTGAATCAAAACCAGATCTTTTCCCCCTTCAACCGGAAGCCTGCTTACCAGAAAACAACGGTCCAAATCTGTAAACTTTGTAAAAAACGCGTCGCTGACCGGAAACTGCCGCCTGATATTCTCTGAAATCTGATATTTTGAAAAAAACAGCATCCCAGCTTCGACCGAACCGTGCGGCTCAAAAAAAGGATAACACAGATACGCGCTGTGAAAATTTTTCACAAATACGGAAGCATAATCCGAAAGTCCCTCTTCTAATATTTTCCTCTGATTCATCTGATAGCTTCTGGTCGCTTTTTCATCCACTTCCTGTACAAATAAAAAATCGGCCTTCTCATTTTTCAAAACGGCAAGGCTTCCCTCCGTATTTGTTTGCTCTTCTTCTTTTGAGCGCGCTCTTGCATGCTTTCCCACAGTCCTCGTCCCGTCTTTCATCTCTCCCGTATCCATAAAAAACGTATAATCAGACGAATACGCTCCAAATCCGATATTATAAGTTAAAATGCGATACAAAGTTTCTTCCTTTAGCCGCTCCTGTTTTGAATTTTGCGTTTTGATTTCCGTAAAATCCGCTATCCTATAATATTGTGTCTGCATGTAAATCACATATCCCAGAATTATGACAAACAAAAGCAGCATAATTCCAGACAGAATCATTCCGATTTTTCTGATTCGCATATAATTATTTCCTTTCCGGGCCTCTCCTAACGCCCAAGAGATTGATGTACTATTATCATAATCCTTATATTTTACAAATTCAACCGGAACTTTTCTGATTATAGTTCTGTTTTATTCTTTCTTTGAATATTTTTATCAAATTCTCTGAAAAATCAAAGATGAAAGTCAGTACAAAATAATCTTTTAAAAAAGAAATTTCTATGATAAAATGAAATAAGTCTTTCTTTTCATATCTAATTGTTATTTTCAATAAAATCTTGCAATTTTTGTAAAAAATCAAAATCACTGTTCTCCCATATAAAAGCGAACAGGTGATTTTAAATTATTTATACTAAGAGGAGGATTTTTATGAAACATCAATTCGCAACACGAAAATGGAAGCGGTTTTTAAGCGCCGGCCTTTCACTGGCTATGGCAGTTTCTCTGCTTCCCTCCATTCCGGCTCGCGCAGAGCTGTCGGAATCGGCCAAAACAACGCCCACGCCCGACAAAGCATGTTCGATTCCTCTGCCGGCCGACGGTTCCACCAACACGGGGAATCAACCGTTTCCAAGAGGCGCAGCAGGAAGCGAAGTTTTCCGAATCCCGGCCATGATCACAATGGAGACCGGCGAACTGCTTGCCATTGCGGACACCCGCTATAAGCAGCCTACCGACGGCAACGGCCTTGACACCATGGCTTCTATCTCAGGCGACGGCGGAGAAACCTGGGAATACTGCTTCCCGTTTTTCTTCCCGGACAGCTATCAGGATGCACACCGCCAGTCTACGGCATTTATCGATCCTGGTCTCTTAGAGGGACCCGACGGCACCATTTACTGTATTGCCGACGTATTCCCAACCGAATATTCCATCCAGAACATCGGAGCCAGATCCGGAAGCGGCTATGTAGACATCGACGGCACGAAGCGTCTTGCTCTGACAGACAATTATTCCAACGTCTCAACGGCTCCCGTAGATGAAAACGATGAAAAATATTTATATTATGTCG
>CATOKN010000261.1 GCA_951800425.1 uncultured Lachnospiraceae bacterium | reverse complement strand
ACCCGAACTATTACCCGCAGGAAGTGGTGAAATTTTTCTGTAAGCATCATGGAAAAGAGGCCATATCAAAGGACATAGAAAATGGTTCTGTAAGCGTGCTTAAAATAGATGGAAAAATAGTTGCGACAGGCAGCAGCATGGAGAATCATATCACGAGAGTTTATGTACTGCCGGAATTTCAGAAAAAAGGTTATGGCACATATATGATAAAAAATATGGAAGCCCAGATTAGCAATCAATATGAAAAAGCATATCTGGACGCCTCGCTCCCGGCAGCGGCGCTGTACGAAAAACTGGGTTATACAACCATAAAACATGAGCGTTATCCTCTGGAAAATCATGTGATTCTTGTTTATGAAATTATGGAAAAAGAACTTTATAAAGTTTCTTCCGATATAATTACAATGGAAGAAAAAGACAGGCAAGTGCCATAGCGTGCCGACAGTACGGACAGATGGAAAAATAGGACTTTTAGAACAACGGGAATGGACAAGCGGGGATTATTCCAAAGGAAAGTCTTTGCTGGCAGAAGTATAGACGAAAAGAAATATCGTTTAGAAAAAATCCCATTCTTAAGCTCCCGCTATTGTGAATAAAAAGAAAATATATTATAATAAAGCCATCTTCAGTGTGCAAAAACTGACTTCTTTTCGACTCTCCCATTTAAGGACGAGCGTCTCTTTGTACACGAAAGGCTGCAATATAAAATAAAATATAGAAAGGACTGCAAGAACAATGAAAAGAATCGGTATGTTGACAAGCGGCGGGGATTGCCAGGCATTAAACGCCGCGATGCGCGGAGTAGTAAAGGGATTGAGCAACAATGTAGACGGACTTGAAGTATATGGCTTTTTTGACGGTTACAAAGGACTGATTTACGGAAAATACCGCCTTTTGACTTCCATGGACTTTTCGGGTATTCTGACAAAGGGAGGAACCATCCTCGGAACGTCCAGGCAGCCGTTTAAACTGATGCGCGAGCCGGATGAGAACGGCCTGAACAAAGTAGAAGCCATGAAGCAGACGTATTACAAATTAAATCTTGACTGTCTTGTGATTTTAGGAGGGAACGGAACCCAGAAGACGGCAAACCTGCTTCGGGAGGAAGGCCTGAATGTGATTCATCTTCCAAAGACGATTGACAACGATATTTATGGAACGGATATTACGTTTGGCTTCCAGAGCGCGATCGACATTGCGGCAGACGTCATCGACTGTATCCATACGACCGCGTCTTCTC
Source organism: uncultured Lachnospiraceae bacterium (assembly GCA_951800425.1). Taxonomy (GTDB): domain Bacteria; phylum Bacillota; class Clostridia; order Lachnospirales; family Lachnospiraceae; genus Roseburia_B. The sequence goes on along the minus strand of CATOKN010000261.1, from coordinate 2,100 downwards.
ACAGCCGCGTATTTATCGTAGAAGTCATGGGACATAAAGTAGGCTGGCTGACGTTATATGCCGGAATTGCAGCGGGCGCCGACATCATTTTGCTTCCTGAAATTCCTTACGACATTGATAAAGTAGTAGAAGCCATCCAGAAACGCTCCAGAGACGGCAAGGGATTTACCATTCTTGCAGTTGCAGAGGGCGCGATTTCAAAAAAAGACGCCAAGCTCAATAAAAAAGAATACCGCAAGAAAGTCGAAAAATCTCCGTATCCGTCCGTTTCCTATGAAGTGGCCGATCAGATTAAAAAGAAAACGGGCATTGAGACAAGAGTAACCGTGCCGGGACATACGCAGAGAGGCGGAAGCCCCTGTCCATATGACCGCGTGCTTTGCAGCAGACTCGGAGCAGAAGCGGCTCAGGCAATCATTGACGGCGATTTCGGCAATATGATCGGCATGAAGTCCAACAAAGTAACCCGCGTGCCGCTGGAAAAAGTGGCCGGAAAGCTTAAGGTAGTCGAGCCGGATTCCCAGATTATCAAAGAAGCGAAATTTATGGGAATCAGTTTTGGAAATTAAAGTAAGCGAGGAATTGTCATGTCTTATACTGCGCTGTACCGAAAATTCCGCCCGCTTTTATTTCAGGACGTAAAAGGGCAGGAAGCTATTGTTGCGACATTAAAAAATCAGATTGAAGCCGACAGAATTGGACATGCGTATTTGTTTTGCGGAACAAGAGGAACCGGAAAAACTACAGTGGCAAAAATATTTGCCAGGGCAGTCAATTGTGAGAGCCCGAGAGAAGGCAGTCCCTGCGGGGAATGCGCCTCCTGTCGGGCTGTTGCTGCGGGCGCGTCCATGAATGTCATTGAAATCGACGCGGCTTCCAATAACGGCGTGGACAGCATCCGCGAAATCCGGGAAGAAGTTACTTACCGTCCCACGCAGGGGAGATACCGGGTATATATCATAGACGAAGTGCATATGCTTTCCATCGGAGCATTTAACGCTTTACTCAAAACTCTCGAAGAGCCGCCCCCTTACATTATTTTTATACTGGCGACAACCGAAGTCCATAAAATTCCGGTTACTATTTTATCCAGATGTCAGAGATATGATTTTAAACGAATCTCCGTTGACATTATTGAACATCGATTAGAGGAGCTTTTGGAAAAAGAACAAATCCAGGCAGAAGAAAAAGCGCTGCGTTACATTGCGAAAGCGGCCGACGGTGCGATGCGCGACGCCCTCAGCCTTTTGGATCAGTGCATTGCCTTTTATACGGGGCAGACGCTGACGTACGACAATGTGCTGGAAGTATTGGGAGCGGCAGATACGGAGGTATTCAGCAATCTGCTGCGCTGTGTGCTGGACAATGACGTAACCGGCGCCATAGCCGGCATTGACCGCCTGATTGCAGACGGCAGGGAGCTTTCTCAGTTTGCGGTAGATTTCACCTGGCATCTGCGAAATCTGCTTTTGTTAAAAAGCTCCGGAGAAATGATTGACGCGCTGGATTTGTCGGATGAAAACAAACTGCATCTGCAGACAGAAGCAGAGCAGATAAAAGAAGAAGACTTAATCCGGTATATCCGCGTTTTTTCCGAACTGTCCAATCAGATGAAATACGCCGTGCAAAAGCGAGTGCTGCTGGAAATCGCGTTTATCAAGCTGTGCCGGCCGCAGATGGAGCAGGATTACGCCTCCTTGCTTGCGCGCATAGAGCAGATGGAACAAAAACTGGAACAGGGAATGTCTGTGCCTTTCGATGCGAATGCGTCTGCCGCGCCATCCCAGCTTCAGACGAAAGAAAAAGAAAAGAAAGCGCTGCCGAAAGCTGTGCCAAAGGATGTGGAACGAGCGGTAAAAGAATGGCGGGCCATTGCGTCTTCCATGCCCGGCTTATCAAAAAGCTATCTTTCCAAAGCCAGACTTTCGTTAGGTGGCGGCGGCGAGCTTGTCCTTGTATTTGACGATACGATGGCCGCCGGTTATTTTGGCAGGGAAGAAGAACGAAAGCAGTTAGAGGACGTCATTGCGTCTCATATTGGCAGCCAGATAACAGTAATCATCAAAGAAAATGAGTCCACAGGTTCATTTGTAGACACCC
>CATOKN010000260.1 GCA_951800425.1 uncultured Lachnospiraceae bacterium | reverse complement strand
GTCAGATATTTTGGAATTTTTATGCTGTTTATGCTGATTTGCACAATCGTATCCCGCGGCATTTACGCCTGGCAGATGCCGAAAGTGTCTCTTGGAACGATAAAGGCCAATGCTTTAAAACGCAGAATTGAAGCAACCGGAACTGTGATGACGAAAGAAGAAATTCCCGTAGTTACGGGACCTGGCTTTTTGGTGAAGCGGGTATGCGTTGTGGAGGGGGAACGGGTGGAGCCGGGAGATGTGTTGTTTGAGGCGGATTTGACAGATTTGGATGAGCTGCTGAAACAGACGGAGAGCCAGATTCGCGCGGAGGAAGCAAAGCTTGCGGAATTAAACAACGCCGGCAGCTCGGCCGTAAACCGGGCAAATCAGGATTTAAAAGACGCTTCGGAGTCTTCGGCCGGAGACGTCGGCCGGGCAAATGAGGCGTATCAGGCGGCTGTGGCTTTGCGGGACAACGCCCCCTCGGAGGATGCGTATAAGAAAAAAGCGTACGAGCAGGACGCCGAGTACCAGAGGCTTTCGAAAGCCGCAGAAAAAAAGAATGCCACAAAAAAGGAAAAAGAGGAATTTCGCGCATATAAAAAATCTCTGGACGCAAGGCTTTCCGAGAGCTATGCGCAGGAAAAACAGGCGTTGAATGACGCGGTTTCGGAGAAAGAACAGGCGTTAAGCGACGCCAATAAAAGCCGCATGGATTCCGTCAAACAGGCGCAGCGGGCGTTAGAGGACGCAAAATCCGGAGGCGGCGGTTCAAAAATCGAGCAGGAGAACGTCATTCGCCAGTTAAAGGAGAACCGTGAGGGAATGCTTACGTTAAAGCAGTCGGAGGGAAAAGTCGTATGCAATATGGCCGGATACGTCAGCCGGATTTTGGTGCGGGCGGGAGAGCGGACGGCGGATACGTCGGCCATGGTGCTAAGCGACGCAAACGGCGAGAAGCTGTTTCAGGCCATACTGCCACAGGAGGAAAAATCTTATGTAACGCCCGGGGATAAGATGGATATTACGTTTCCAGGCGGCGCAAAACAAATGATGGGCGTGGCAATCGACGCCGTAGGTATGCTGGAAGACGGAAGCTGCCAGGTGACGGGGAGGATTTCAAATTCGAACGCAAACATCGGCGAGACGGGAAGCATGGAGCTGGTAAAAGAAATCGGACACTATTCCTGCACCATTCCGATTGCCGCGCTGCATACGAAAGACAATACGAATTATGTGCTGCTGGCGGAAGAGCAGGAGACGATTCTTGGAACGGAGCTTACGGCGAAAATGCGGAAAGTGAAAGTGCTCGATCAGGATGAGGAGTATGCGGCGTTGGAAGACGGGACGCTGACGGATGAAGAAAAGCTGATTGTAGATTCGGATAAGGACGTGAAAGACGGGACCAGAGTAAGGGAGTGGGAGGAATAAGCGTATGCCAGGAGTTATACGGCTGCTTTTTTGCAATCGAAAGTTTTGTTATGCGTGACGCGGCGTTATTTTTAACGGAATTTATTCTTGAATCTGTTTGGGAAGAAATTTACGAAAAATTCAGTTTTCAAAAAGGATGGTTGGATGTATAATAAAGGCAGCAAAAGAGGGTGATATTTTGAGTACAACAGAGCAGATACATCAACAGGATTTAGAGCGTCTGAAATTACTCCGATATATGGACGATGATTTTATGACGGTTTGCCTTACGGATAATGTTGAGGGTGTGGAGCTGATACTGCGGATTGTTTTAGGACGAGAGGACATAAAAATTGAATCGGTTCGGACGCAAGAGCTGTTGAAGAATTTGCAGGGACGTTCGGCTATTTTGGATGTTCATGCGATTGACAGCGCCGGTAAGGAATTTGACGTAGAGATTCAGAGAAAAGACGCGGGAGCAGGGGCAAAGAGAGCAAGGCATAACAGCAGCCTGTTGGATGCGCACATATTAAAGTCCGGCGATGAAACAGAGGATATTCCCGACAGTTATGTTATATTTATAACAGAAAATGATGTAATGAAAGGAAAACAGCCGATATATCCGGTAGAGAGATATGTCACGATTGGGGATAATCAGGTATTGTTTGGCGACGGTTCGCATATTTTATATGTTAATGGGAAATACAGGGGCAACGATGAAATCGGAAAGCTAATGCACGATTTTTCATGTACGAATCCCGATGATATGAATTATGAAACGCTTGCTAAAAAAGCACGATATTTTAAGCAAGACGAGAAAGGAGTTGCTGCCATGTGTAAAATTATGGAAGATATGAGGAATGAAGCGGCAAGAGAAGCGGCATTAGATAACGCAAGGGAGACAGCAAGAAGAATGATTAAGGATGGCGAACTTTCTCTTGAAAAGATTGCACGTTATGTACCGTCGTTACCAATGGAGGAACTAAAAGAACTTGAAGCCGAGGTTATGCAGTTGGCGTAATCGGCAAAATAATTTCATATGAGAGAACAGCGTAAAGGCGTATGGAACAGCAGATAATGTTTTATGCGTCTTTTTTTGCGCTAAAAGGAGAGAACGTAAGCGACAATAATCGATTTCGTTGAAATACATTTTCTGATACCGGCAAATAAAATGTAAAAGATAAACGGATGTTAAAATGCGTTGCTTGTGGCAACGGGCAGATTGGCTTACAATGATGGTGAAAATCGAAAGGAGGCTATTCAGAGATTGGTAAGTAAACTTGATTCCATAGGTGTTGTTTATCGATAAAATGACGATATGCCGGAAAAATTTATGAGATTAGAGTCGGTTACGGAGCAGGGGCAGAAAGAACAAAATGTATGAAACGATATGGGCATAGGCAGATGATTTGTAATCATAAAGATAATAAGTCTGTAACATCAGATTTCGGACTCGTTCTCATTGTAAGAAATACGAAATTTAATTTTGATATTTCAGTATATCGTATAGATTAATAAATTTTTTGGCTGTATAATCAGATCAAGTATTTTTTCTGCTATAGCCGGAGTATGTAGCAGAAAGTTAGTATATATTACTTGTGTATTTATGGAAGGAACGGTAAAAATGAGTGATATTATAGATTTAAAAAATAACGGTATGTTTGATGATATTTTGAGCATGATTTATTCTGCAAAACAAAAAGCGGAATATCAAGTCAATACAACAATAATTGAGCTTTATTGGCAGATTGGTTCTTATGTATCTGAGCGAATTGCAAAGGATGGATGGGGAAAGTCAACAGTAAAAGAGCTTTCGGCTTATATTTTAAGCAAAGAGCCGGGAATCCGTGGTTATTCTGCACAGAATATTTGGAGAATGAAACAGTTTTTTGAAACATACAAAGATAAACCAGAACTCTCAACACTGTTGAGAGAAAATTCGTGGTCTAATAATATGCAC
>CATOKN010000259.1 GCA_951800425.1 uncultured Lachnospiraceae bacterium | reverse complement strand
TCCCTGCGCAGCCGCCTAAAGCAGGTGATGAAGTCTGATTCGCATGCGCGCGACGATGGAAGGTATCGGATCCGAAGTATTTATTTTGACAATATTTACGACAAAGCCCTGTTGGAAAAAGTAAACGGCGCCGTCTTTCGGGAGAAATTTCGAATCCGGTATTACAACGATGACTGTTCTTATCTTTTGCTGGAAAAGAAAATCAAAGACAATCATCTTTGCAGAAAAGTATCGAAAGAATTGACAAGGGAAGAATGCGACAGCCTGTTATCCCCGGACGCTGCTTTTTTGAAGCGGCAGGAAAATCCGCTGGCGCAGGAGCTGCGCATAAAAATGAAGACGCAGCTGCTTCGGCCGCGCGTGATGGTTTCCTATTTGCGCGAACCTTATATTTACGCGGCTGGAAATGTCCGGATTACGTTTGATTCTGATATTCGGACCAGTTTGTTTGCCCGTCAGTTTTTCCATTCGGACCGACACGATATTTGCGCCGCAGATGTTCCTGGCGTCATGATTTTGGAAATCAAATACGATGATTTTCTGCCGGAAATTATTTCCCATATGGTTCAGTCGGGAAGAATTCGCGTTCAGGCTTTTTCAAAATATGCTATCTGCCGTCGGTTCGGATAAATTTTTCACAGGAGGATGGATTCCATGACTTTTCAAGATGTATTTAAATCCAGTTTTTTAGAAAGCGTTACGTCATTTTCTGTTACGGACGTTATTCTCGGCATGTTTTTTGCCACGGTATTGGGACTTTTTATTTTTGTAATTTACAAAAAAACTTTTACCGGAGTGATGTATTCCTCTGGTTTTGCGATGACGCTTGTCGGGCTTTCCCTTGTAACAACGCTTGTCATTATGGCGGTGACGTCAAACGTCGTGCTTTCGCTTGGTATGGTCGGCGCGCTTTCCATTGTGCGTTTTCGGGCGGCGATTAAAGAGCCGATGGAAATCGTATACTTATTCTGGTCCATTGCATCCGGTATTGTAATCGGAGCTGGCATGATTCCGCTCGCGGTGACCGGCTCGCTTTTTACCGGAGTGATTTTTCTTATCTTTGCAAACCGGAAAACGCATGAGAATCCATATATTCTGGTTTTGAGCTGTAAAACGGAGGAGGCGGAGAAAGAGGCCGTTCGTTTGTTGGAGGAATCTGTGCGGCGGTTTGTTGTGAAGTCAAAAACAATTCATGCGTCGGGCATTGAATTGACGGCAGAGCTTCGAATGAAGAATGCTTCTACTTCCTTTGTGAACCGTATCAACGAAATTCTGGGCGTGGAGCATACGACGCTCGTAAGCTATAACGGAGAGTATATGTCATGATTTCCAGTCGTTACATCACAAAAATCGTGGCGGCGCTTATGGCGTTTGCAGTTCTGCTTTGCACTGCCGCAATAGGGAACGCCGATCGTCTTATGGAGCTGAGCGGGGGAGCCAAAGTCGTCATGGAATATGAAAAGAAGCTGTTTGACGTCAGTCAGGTGATGGAAATTGACATCCAAATGGAAGAAAAAGACTGGGAGGATATGCTTAAAAACGCCATTGCGGAAGAGTACCGCCGATGCGACGTTATAATAAACGGAGAGAAAATATGCGAAGTGGGCATCCGGCCCAAAGGAAATACCAGCCTGACGGCAATCGCCTCTGATCCGAATACGGATCGTTACAGTTTCAAGCTGGAATTTGACCAGTATGTGGATGGACAGACCTGCTTTGGCCTGGACAAACTTGTTTTGAACAATCATTACGCGGACGCTACCTATCTGAAAGAAGCTCTTGTTTACGACATGTATCAATATCTGGGCGCAGACGCTTCTTTGTATAATTACGCAAAAGTAAGCGTAAATGGAGAATATTGGGGCGTTTATCTTGCGCTTGAAGCGGTAGAGGAGAGCTTTCTGCTCCGAAATTATGGATCCCAAAATGGAAAGCTGTATAAACCGGAAAGCATGGGAATGAATGGGGAAAAGGGAAATATGCCGGATTTGCCGCAGAAAGATAAAGTTCCGGATTTTCCATCAGGAGATAAAATGCCAGATTTCCCGGGAGGAGATGGAATGCCAGAGTTTCCTGCAGGAGGCGAAATGCCGCAGAAGCCGGAAGAAAATGGCGGCAATGATTCAAAATCCGAAGAAGCAATGACTTCTCAGACGCCGATGGAGCCGGAACGAAAAAAAGGCAACAGGCCAGGCGGTCAGGGATTTTTTGGAGGCAAAGGAGCAGATTTGAATTATACGGACGAGGAGTTGGACAGTTATTCCGTTATTTGGGATGGTTCCATTACGGATACGGGAAAAAAAGATCACAGGAAAGTAGTGACTGCCCTGAAAAATATCAGCAAAGGCAATGATTTGGAATCATATCTGGATTTAGATAATCTTATCAAATATATGGCGGTTCATACGTTTGTTGTAAATCTGGATAGTCTGAGCGGGAATATGGCGCATAATTATTACCTTTATGAAGCAGACGGAAAGCTGAATCTTCTGCCGTGGGATTATAATCTTGCTTTTGGCGGCATGTCGCGCGGCAGGGATCAAAACAGTGCGTCGGAAACCATCAATTTTCCAATCGACACGCCGTTTTCGGGTACAGAATTTTTTGACGCATTGTTGGAGAATGAGGAATATCTGAATGCCTATCACGATTGCCTGATGCGTCTGGTAAAAGAATATGCGCAAGGAGGCGTTTTCAAAAAATCATATAACAGGATGCGAAGCCAGATAGACGAGCTGGTGAAAACAGATCCGACGGCTTTTTATTCTTATGAAGAATATGAAAAAGGAGCGGATATGCTTTACGAAGTCATATTACTGCGGACAAAAAGCATTCAGGGACAGTTGGACGGAAGCGTTCCATCTACGTCAGAGGAGCAGAAAGAAAATCCGTCTGCACTGATTGATGCTGAACATATCGATCTGAAAGTGATGGGGGAGATGAGCGTGGGAAAAGATAAGCGGTAATCCTTATTGCAGAAATAAGTCATAGCCAGCGGGTTATGGCTTTTTGCTTTTTATGAAACATGTGACAAAATTCTGTTGACTCTGACGTAACGTGATAGGTTAAAATGGAATTACACGGGAGGGATAAATGATGCGAACAGTAAAAGAAGTAAGCAAAATCACAAATATTAGCGTGCGCACGCTGCATCACTATGATGCAATCGGACTTTTGAAACCTACGAAAGTAACGAAAGCAGGCTATCGAATGTATGACGATACAGCGCTTAGCCGTTTGCAAAATATTTTATTGTTTCGTGAATTAAAGTTTCCTTTAAAAGAAATCAAAGTAATTCTTGACAGCCCTAATTTTGACCCGTCAGAAGCAATTGCTCAGCAAATTAGATTGTTAGAA
>CATOKN010000258.1 GCA_951800425.1 uncultured Lachnospiraceae bacterium | reverse complement strand
GTCGTACTAAAGCCCCCGTCAAATACTTTGTCAATGCTGTATCCTTCTGTGGGAATGCCATTCGACCCCAACAAAATAGAAGCGGACGGCTCGTCTTTCTTATTTACGGAAAACGTCAGGCCATCGGACGATATGTCCGCTTTTATTCCTTCCCCTTCCAGAAGATTTTTTACTTCGGAAGCCTCCGTCGCATTCTCACAGACAATCAGTTGAACCATATTGGGCTGATTCATCACAGCCGCCAGGATACCCAACGCTATGATTACGACGCTTGTAAGACTAATCAGCAACGTCTTTTGCTTCGTGGAAAATTTGGCCCACCATTCTTTTATGCTGTTTAATATATTCTGTACTCTATCCGGCATCTTATATCCCTACCTGTTTTAAATTGACATGTTCATGATTTCTTTATACGCGTCCAAAACCTTGTCCCTTACGGCAATCGTATACTGTAAAGCGACATTTGCTTTCTGCTGCGAAACCGCCAGTTCATGCGTGCTGACCGCTTCGCCGAGCGCAAACTGAATCTGTGCCGACTCCGCGGCATTCTGATAATCGTTTGTCTCGTTAATCATATTCATGGCTACGTCTAAAATAGAACTAAAACTTCCGTCATTTTCTTTCTGTGTCTCCGCCGTCTTATGCAACCCGTATTGCGTAAGATAGTCCGGCGACACGCTGTATAATGAAGCTACGTCCATTCCGGCACCCCTCTCTGTTTATTCATTGTTTCGCGCTTATGATTTTCCCACCTGAAGCCCTGCCTGAGCCATTGCTTTCAGTGCATTAAAGGCGGTTACATTTGCCTCGTAGCCTCTGCTGGCGTCAATCAGATTTGTCATTTCTGTCACAACATTTACATTCGGACGCATCACATATCCGTTTTCATCCGCATCCGGATGCGCCGGATCGTATTCCATCATAAAATCCGTTTCCGTATCTTCTGAAACTTTCGTAACTTTCACGCCGTTTCCGGCATATACGCGTGCTTTGGAAAGATAATCGCCAAAGGAGGGCGTTCCCTTTTCTGCAAAGGTTACTATCTTCCTCCGGTAGGGCGTTCCGTCTTCCGTCCTCGTGGTGTTCACATTCGCGACGTTCTCCGCGATAATATCCATGCGGAAACGCTCCGCCGTCATTCCTGAGGCGCTGATGCTAAAGCCCTGAAACAATGCCATAATAACTCCTCCTCACTTAACTGCCTTATTTCTGCATTGCCATTTTCAATCTGGAAAATTCCTGTGTCATGCTGTCAATCAATGCGTCATAACGGAGCTTCTCTGACGCAAGCTCTACGTTTTCAGTATCCACATCCACGTTATTCTTATCAATCCGGTAAGAATAATTCGCGGCGTCCACATAGGGAACGGCGTTTAGCCGACTCAAATCGACCTGTTCTACCTTGCTGTCCAACGTAGTAAACTTCATATTGCCAAGTTCTCTCTTCAAAACGCTCTGAAAATCAACGTCCCTTCTCTTATATCCGGGCGTATTTACATTTGAAAGATTATTTGCCAGCGTTTCTTCCCTGAGCCAGCTTGCGTTTGCCGCCTTATTCAGTACGTTAATATAACTGTATACGTTCGTCGAAAACATATGCGGTCACGATCTCCTTTCTACCATACTTAATCTTAACCTTATGTACTATTATAGATAATATTGAAAAAAACTCAAGTCTTTTTTTATCACTTTTTACACCATATTGTATTTTTTTGCATAATTAAGCACAATATATACAAAATTAAGGATTTTCAGTTATATTTTGTCAATGTTTTCTATTCACCCTATCTGATGTATATGGGAAAACACGCAAAAAAATACCCGGATTCTTATAGAAAGAATCCGGACATCTCCAATTATTTCGATATGCCTTTTCTTTACGCGTCCTGCGCCTTGAGTTTTTCAAGTTCTTCAAATACGACGTCGTTTAATACTTTGATATAGGTACCTTTCATTCCGGAAGAACGAGACTCTATGACCCCGGCGCTCTCAAACTTGCGCAAAGCGTTTACAATCACGGAACGCGTAATTCCCACCCTGTCCGCAATTTTACTGGCGACAAGTATCCCCTCGTTGCCGTCAAGCTCTTCGAATATATGGGTAATCGCTTCCAGCTCAGAAAAAGAAAGCGTGTGAATGGCTGATTTTACAATCTGCATCTTGCGAATTTCTTCTGCGTTTTCTTCATTGACGGAACGCATCATTTCAAGCCCTACCACCGTAGTCCCATATTCGCTCAAAATAATATCGTCAATGTCATAAGCCATATCATCGCGATAGACGAACAGCGTTCCCAGACGTTCTCCGGCAATGTCTATCGGAGTAATTATCGCGCAATATTTCTTCAAATCCGCATCAAACCCAAGCGTCTCCAGATTGACGTTTTCTTTCGTAGAAAGAATCCCCAAAAGACGCTCATTTAACAGGGGATCTATAAATCCTCCCACTTCATCTACAATCAGCTCGCAGATTTCAGGTATTCCCCTGCTGACGCTGCTGCCCAACACCTTGCCTTTCTTGCTGATCACCAAAACATTGGATTTCAAAATCTCGGTCAGCACCACGCATATATCGTTGAAAACCACTTTTGAAGAATTATTGTTATGCAAAAGTTTATTGATTTTTCTCGTCTTATCCAATAACTGTACGCCCATAAAACCCTCCAGATAAAGTATTCCGAATATTCTTTGCCTTACAGTCATCTTAGCATACTCATTTTGGAATTGCAAGAATATTCAAATTATATTATTTATCTTTTTTCCCGGAACTTTTTTCACTGTAGCCGCATTGTTCATCGGCACAGGCCAGTTTGTTTCCCTTTTCCACCATATAGCCCCCGCATTTTGGACAGGGCTTTTCCGACGGCTTCTGCCAGGACATAAAGGCGCATTCCGGATTGTTTTCACAGCCGTAATATTTTCTGCCTTTTTTTGTCTTTTTCAAAACGACTTCTTTCTGGCACAACGGACATTTGATGCCGGTTTTCTCCAGATAAGGCTTTGTATTGCGGCATTCGGGAAAACCGGGACAAGCCAGGAATTTGCCGTGCGGACCGTATTTTACCACCATGTTTCTGCCGCATTCTTCGCAGATGACATCCGTAACCTCATCCTCTATTTTAATTTTCTCCAAATCCTTTTCCGCAATCTGGACGGCTTCTTCCAAATCGGGATAAAAATTGCTGACAACCGTCTTCCAGTGAACGGCTCCCTCTTCTACTTTATCAAGCAAAGACTCCATATTCGCGGTAAAATGCTCGTCAACAATCGACGGAAAGGAGTCTTTCATAATGGAATTGACTACCTCTCCAAGCTCCGTCACGTAAAGATTTTTATTTTTTTTTATCACATATCTTCTTCCCAGAATCGTCGTTATCGTC
>CATOKN010000257.1 GCA_951800425.1 uncultured Lachnospiraceae bacterium | reverse complement strand
ATAGTACCTTATAACAGAATTGATGAAATCGGCCTGGAAAAGAGCTATTTGCTGGAAGTAGACGATTATGTTGCAAGAATAGAGCGTCTGCAGATAGATTATATGGAAGACGCCAAACAAATTCGAATGAACTGGGACGACGCATATACGGAATATGTTTCCATTTATTTAAACGATGAAGAACTGGCGACAAAATATACCAAAAAGGATTTTGTAATAAACTGTGAATTGCAGCCGGGGGCAAAATACCTTGTGAATATTGTGCCGTATAATTATCGGGACAAAGAGGGAGAAGAGGAAGAAGAGGATGTATCTATTGGATATTTTGATATTCCGGATGAATTTTCCGCGTTTCTTGTCAATGTTCCAATCAAAGACGCGAAAGGAAATCTGACAGGATTTTCCAGACCGTCCGTGCAGTTGAGCTGGGAGGCCCAAAAGCGGGCGATTTATGAGATTTACCGCGCGGATGAGAAAGATAAAAAGAGCGAATACAAGTGGATTGCGACGATTAAATCGGAGCTGGAAGGGAAATACGTTTATACAGATGAAAAAGCGGGATTTGGAAATTATTATTACAAAATACGCCGCAGGATTGCAGAAGACACTTATATTGATCAGGAGCTTTATACGGCGTTGTCCGATGCGGAAAATGTAAATGTATACGTGCCAAGGCCGGAGGTAAAGGCTTTCTTAAACAAAGATGGAAAAATTGCATTGTCCATGAGTTCGAAGAGAGAATTTGTTTCGGGTTATGATATTTACCGCAAGACCGGAAAGGGAAGCTATAAGCATTTGACTACGGTTACGGGAGACGAGTATGTCGATACGACGGTAGAGCCTGGTGAAAAATACAGTTATAAAGTAAAAGCTTATTATTATGACGTAAGTTCCAAAAAGAAAATCAGCGGTAAGAATTCCAATGCGGCAACCGTAAAAACGGCCGTAAGCAGTATTTTGGCGGAAGCCCAGGCAATTTCGGCAGATACGGTGAAAGTGACGTGGACTCCGGCTGCAAATGCCAAAGAATATGAAATTTATTATAAAACGGGCACTCAGGGAGATTCTTACGCTCTCTGGAAGACGACGGATCAGCTGACGTTTTGCCGTAAAGTAGGCAAAAGCGGAAGACATTATTTTATGATTAAGGCATGTTGTACAATAGGCGGAAAGGATTATTTTTCCAGCGCGGAGGTTTCTGTGAAAATGGGATTTTGCGCGCCGGAGGGATTAAAAATTGAGAAAACGACTTATAAAAGAAATAAGGCGACAAAGGCAATTAATCAAAAGAGCGTAATTTCCTGGAATCAGGTTTACGGCGCGAAAGGATATTATGTCGAAGCCTATGACGAAGCGTCAAAACAGTACAGGCGCGTTGCAAAAATCAAAAACAGCAGGAAGACCTCTTATACAGTTACAACGCTTTTGTCAGCAAACGCAAAGCCTCTCAAATACCGCGTCAGCGCATATTTGGGAAAAAAGATAAAAAAGGGCAAAACAATTGACATTGTACCTGCGCTTGGGATGGTAAAAAATGTAAAAGCAGTGCAGTCGGGAACAAAAGTAAAAATAAGCTGGAAAAAGGTAACGGGAGCAGATCGTTATCAGGTATATCGTTCCAATGGACGCACGATGCTTCTGGTAGGCGAGACGTCGGGTTCATCCATACTGGATCAGGGATTGAGCGTGGGAATTCCATATAAATATTACGTTCAGGCGCTCAACCAGACGCAAAAGATTACCGGGGAAAAGAGCCTTCCGGTTGATTTTATGACGAAGCGAAACGCGATTACCGGTTTTAAGGCGGTGAATACTTCTTCGGGAAGCGTGCATCTTTCCTGGAATCCGGACAAAGAAGCCACTGGCTATCGCATTTATTTTAAAAAGTCAAAAGACGGAAAATATCAGAAGCTTGCGGACGTAGATGCAAAAACGAAGCTTTATGTGCATAAAAATTTAGCGTCAGGCACGAATTGCTATTATAAAATTACTGCCGTTTTGACAAACTGCGGCGGCATTGCCGTAGAGTCTGACGGAGATTTGGCAGAAGTCAAAGTGAGCAAATAAACGACAGAAGCTTTACAGGAAAAATTATGAAAATAGAAGAGTACGGATTGGAAAAATTAGTCGGACCGCTTCTTGAATGGTTTGCGAAACATGCAAGGACGCTTCCATGGAGAGAGGACGCAACGCCTTATCGCGTTTGGGTGTCGGAAATTATGCTGCAGCAGACAAGGGTCGAAGCGGTGAAGCCTTATTTTGAACAGTTTATAAAAACCCTGCCGGATGTGAAAGCTCTGGCGGGGTGCGGCGAAGAGCAGCTTTTAAAGCTTTGGGAAGGCCTTGGGTATTATAACAGGGTCAGAAATTTGCAGACTGCGGCAAGGCAGGTTATGGAAGAATACGGCGGGGAAATTCCAATGGAATATGAAGAATTGCTGAAGTTAAAAGGGATTGGCCATTATACTGCCGGAGCCATAGCGTCTATTGCCTATGGAAATTTGGCTCCTGCGGTAGACGGAAATGTGCTTCGTGTGATCTCAAGAGCCGCGGGAGATGAACGGGATATTATGAAACAGTCGGTCCGCGCAAATATGGAGCGCGAGATTTTAAAAATTATCCCAAAAGACTGCCCCGGGAATTTTAACCAGGCGCTGATGGAGCTTGGAGCGACCGTCTGTCTTCCAAACGGCGGGCCAAAATGTCAGGAATGTCCCTGGCAGACGATGTGTACGGCAAAAAAAGAGAACACGTTCTTTCGCATACCGGTAAAAAGCAAGCAAAAAAAACGCAGAATCGAAAAACGGACGGTATTTTTGATTCGGGATGGGGAGAAAGTGATTCTTCGCAGACGCATGGAGCAGGGGCTTTTGGCCGGCATGTATGAATTTCCAAACGAATCCGGGCATATGAATGCAAAAGAAGCGGTTTCTTACGTAAAAAGCTTAAACCTTGCGCCGCTTCGGATAGAGCGTTTAAAGGACGCAAAACATATTTTTTCTCATGTGGAGTGGAGGATGCAGGGATATTTGATACGGGTAGAAGCCGTAGAGAAAGACGATGGGCTGATATTTGCCGAAGCGTCTGAGTTTCGGGAAAATTATCCGATGCCGTCTGCTTTTGCGGCTTATGCAAAATATCTGGACATTTATCTTGGAAAAAAGAGGGAGCCGGTGTAAAACACCGGCTTTTCATATGAAAAAGATTATAAAAAGTGAAGCAACTCACTCGTTATTTGTTTGACTATTTTATTATAGGCAGAACTTATGAAGCGTATATTTATATAATGTGAGAGAATTGTGAACAATATATGAACGGCGATTTCTTGCATCTGTGCCGGAAAACGTGTATAATAAAAAAATATGGTTGATTTGCCTTGGAGGAAATGAATATGTACGATTGTATTG
>CATOKN010000256.1 GCA_951800425.1 uncultured Lachnospiraceae bacterium | reverse complement strand
GTCCATATGGTACAAAAAATGAAGCAGTCCGGTATGGGGAGACGCTGACGCTTCGGGTAAAAGCAAAAAGTACCGTATCGGAAGTTTTCTATCAGTGGCAGAGTGGGGAAGAAGAAAACAAAGCGGCGGATATTGCAGGAGCCACAGGAGCAGAGTATACCATTGCAAAAGCAGACGTCAGTACGCCCAAATTTTTTCAGTGTCTGGTATGGGATGACAATCACAGAGAAGAGAAGCTGAAAATGAGGTTTAACGTCCGGGTAGATACGATTCTTATGCCGGATGGAAATACAAAGGAATCCTGTTCATATTACCCTCATGTATGGGAGGGAAATGTCGTTACGCTTTCGCCGGGAGCGGAAAGCCCGTTTGAAATGACGTATCAGTGGGCATATTATGATGATGCGGCTCAGAAATGGATCGATCTGGAAAATGAAACCGGCGGATCTTATACGGTTTCCTGTACGGCAGATTCTCCTGTCAGATACCAGTGCAGCATCCGGAATGCGTACAGTAAAAAGACGATTCAATACTATCTGAACAGGCATTCCGCAGACGAGCCCGAACCTGTAAAAATGGAATTTTCTCCAAATATCAGGGACTGGTATATCTATGAGCAGACAGGAGACAGGCTGATGGATCTGTCCAATTATTCCAATCGCTGGCCTGGGCAGAACGGAGCCGTTAAAATTACGCATAAGGACGGAAGCGAACTGTATACGTCCAGTAATTTTTCCCAAAATGCCACGGCAATTGAGACAAATGAGGATGGTTCCTGGAAAGCGGGAGATTATGCCGTCGTATATAGCTATTTGAATTTAACCAGTTCGCTGAATATCCACATTGTGCGTATTGAAGAAAATGGCTGCGATCTGATCAAAGGAACGCCGGCGGTTGGACAGACGGCCGGAGCTATAGCGCCGGACTACCAGTATTACCGCATTCAGCCGGAAACATCCGGAACTTATGAGGTTCGGATTTCCAATATAAGCGGAGCGGGAAAGGTAAATCTCTACCGGGAAAATACGGTAACGGAAACAGGCGTAACGCTGCAGTTTGGGTCTTTGCAGGAAATGGAATTTTCTGAAGCCCGGGAAAACAAGCTGACGCTTACGTTAGAAGGAGGCGTTTCTTATTTTCTTGTCGTTCGGTCAGACGCCGGGCAGAGCGGTTATGATATAAGCTTTGATGAATTTACCCGACAGCTTCCGTTAGATACGCCCGTTGAAGTAAACGGAATGAGAGAATTTACATTTACGCCGGAAAAGAGCGGCTATTATACACTGGAATATTTAAGCAATTATGGGGAAGAAGCTTATTATGCTGCAAACGCAGATGTTTATACGTCAGGCATGAACCGGGCCGGAAGTCTGAATGAGAGCAGCTCCCCATATCTGCGTTCCGGCATTCGATATAATATTGTACTGTCCGGTAATTATGAGGGAGTTGCGGATTATGAAACGGTAAAATTTCATATGGTATCGGAAGAAAATCTGCCTGAACAGATTGTTCAGGCAGCTCTTAGCGACGGCATGACGGTAAAGCTGGATGCCGACGGGCTTCTTTCTTATGAAAAAACAGGAGCTGAAACAAATGGGGAAATCATTTCGGAAACGCGCGACGGACAGTACGGCGTTTTGCCGGATAATCAATCCGTAAAAAAGATAGTGATTGGAGAGGGCATTAGAAAGCTGGAAGAATGGACGTTTCTGGCTTTTGAAAATCTGACGGAGGTTGCGCTTCCGGCGTCTTTGGAAGAAATCGGAATGCGTGCATTTTCAGACTGTACAAAGCTTTCGGAAGTCAGCCTTCCCGAAGAAAACCATCTTACCGTCATTGGAGAAGAGGCATTTCTTTCTACGCCGTTTTTAAACGACCAGACAGGCAATTACAAAATGCTTGGAACAATCGTACTCAAATACACAGGAGATGAGACGGAAACGCTGGTTCCCCAAAAGACGACTGCAATTGCGGGTTCTGCAATGCGGGGCAGCGATACGCTTGAAAAAATTACGATTCTGGATAAGGTAAAGCAGATTGGAACGCTTGGCATGGCGGACTGCACCAGCCTGACAGGCATCGACGTTCCGGGAAACGTAACGGAAATTTCTTATTGCGCGTTTTACCATAATACGGCAATGGAACAGGCCATATTAAAAGAAGGTGTGGAGCGCATCGGAGAAGAAGCGTTTTTTGCCTGTACAGGTCTGAAAGAAGTGTACATTCCCAGGAGCGTAAATTATATCGGAAGTCATGCCATTGGGTATTCTGATTGGAACAGCAAGACTTACCGCTATCAATTATCCGAAGAACTGCCGACGATTTATTGTTATTACAATACGGCCGGATACCGCTACGCAAAGAGCAATCAGATTCCGTATGAGCTTTTAGATGAGAAAAACCTTTCCAATGAAGATATTTGTCATTTGTCCTATTCTTATCGTCATGGAATCTGGCCGGTGCGTCTGAATAAGCTGGAAGTCAGATTTGCAGATAAAATATTGACAGAAGGCAACGATTACGCCATTTCTTATCAGGATGCTTCGGATAAGACGAAGACAGTTGCCGTAATCACCGGAACGGGAGATTATTTTGGAACAAGGACAATTGAACTGTCGTTTGATCCACAGGGCGGCGCAGATCCAAATCCGGACAAGGGCGACCCGGGCCAGAATGAGATAAATCAAAGTAAAGTGCCGTCAATTGGCGCATCCTTGACGGATCCGGGCACAGGGATTTCCTATCGGGTGACAAATGAAGACGTCAATCATCCGGAAGTGGAATATCTGGATGCGAACGGAACTGCAAAAGGGACGATAAAGATTCCCGATAAGGTTTTAATTGATGGAATTACGTATCAGGCGACCGGCATTGCCGCAGGAGCGTTTTCAAAGAACAAGGCGCTTAAGCGTGTGGAAATTGGAAACGGTATAAAAACAATTGGCAAAAATGCATTCAGTGGATGCAGCGGGCTTACCGCAGTATCCGGCGGCGCAAATCTTGTTTCGATTGGAGACAATGCATTTTTAAAATGTACTTCTTTAAAAAAATTTACACTTGGCAAAAATGTTTCTAAAATAGGAAAAAAGGCATTTGGAAGCTGTAAAAAGTTAAAGTCGATCACGATAAAGACGACAAAGCTTACGAAGAAAAGCATAGGAAAAGGCGCGTTTTCGGGTACGCCGTCCAATGTAAAAGTGAGCGTGCCAAAGAAAAAAGTAAAAGCATATAAGACGCTGCTTAAGTCAAAAGGCATCAGCAAAAAAGCGAAGATAAAATAAACGGAAAGAACGGCAGAGGGATGGGAATTCATGACATTAGGAAAAAATGGAACGCAGCGACGGCAATCGGGATTTTGTTTTTGGCGGAATTCTTCTTTTTCGGGTTGTTTTTAGAATATGCCGCCTGTATCTGCGC
>CATOKN010000255.1 GCA_951800425.1 uncultured Lachnospiraceae bacterium | reverse complement strand
ATTATGGAAAATGTTATGATGGATTTGATGTATACGATTCCCTCCGACGAGTCCATTACGGAATGTACGATTAACAAAAGGCTTGTGGAAGAAAAAAGTTTTGTTGATTCCGTGGAAGAAAAAAAAGAAAATAAAATTGTTTTAGAATCAAAGAGCGCATAGGCTGTAGTTGAATACAGGGGGAGCTGCCGCAGTAATGGGACGTATATTACTGACGGCGGCTTTTATCATCACTGGAAAGGAGACGGAAATTGAGCGACATAATTATGACGATTCCCGCGGTGGCGCTGCGGGGCATGACAATTCTTCCGGGCATGGTGGCGCATTTTGACGTCAGCCGGGAGAAATCCGTAAGAGCCGTAGAAGAGGCTATGATGGGCGATCAGAATCTGTTTCTGGTCACACAGAAAAATATAGAGGCGGACAATCCTCAGATAGAAGATTTGTATCGGGTTGGCCTTGCGGCAAAAATTAAGCAGGTCATTAAAATGCGAAACGGAATTATCCGCGTATTGGTAGAAGGAGAACAAAGGGCGGAATTATCCGGACTGATTGAGCATATGCCCTGCCTGATGGCAGAAGTGATTTGTCTGGAAGATAATCAGGACATGTATTCGGAAGAAGTAAAAGAGGGGATGCGGCGGGCCGTTTTGGAGGCATATGGCCGGTATGCCGTTTTAAATCCCAAGCTGGATAAGGATTTTTTGCGCCAGGCGTCTGAAACAAAGGACACCGGGAAGCTGATGGATTTGCTTGCAAATAATATGTCTGTTTATTATGAAGCCAGACAGAAATATCTGGAAGCGGTTTCTTTAGACGAGCGATACGCCGTCCTTATGGAAATGCTGATTCGGGAAATCAATGTGATTTCCATCAAAAATGAATTTCAGGCAAAAGTCAAAGATAAGGTGGATAAAAACCAGAAAGAATATCTGCTGCGCGAGCAAATGAAAGTAATTCGCGAAGAGTTGGGAGAAGATAACGCGGAATCCGACGCAGAGCAGTTTGCCAGAGCTTTGAAAGAATTGAACGCGTCCGAAGACGTCAAAGAAAAAATTCAAAAAGAAATTGAGCGTTTTAAAAATATCAGCTCCAATTCTTCTGAGAGTGCGGTTTCCAGAGGATATATCGAAACGCTCTTAGAGCTTCCCTGGCAAAATGCGTCTGAGGACAATAAAGATTTGAAAAATGCCGCTAAGATTTTAGACGAAGATCATTACGGTCTGGAAAAAGTCAAAGACCGTATGTTAGAATTTCTTGCCGTGCGGAATTTAACGGATCGCGGCGAAAGTCCCATCATCTGCCTGGTAGGGCCTCCCGGAACAGGAAAGACGAGCATAGCCAAATCCGTGGCGAAAGCCCTGGAGAAAAAATATGTGCGCATCTGCCTTGGCGGCGTCAGGGACGAAGCGGAAATCAGAGGACACAGAAGAACGTATGTCGGCGCTATGCCGGGCAGGATTGCCACCGGTCTTCGCACGGCCGGAGTAAAAAATCCGCTGATGCTTTTGGATGAAATAGACAAAATGAGCAGCGATTACAAAGGAGACACGGCTTCCGCGCTCTTAGAAGTGCTGGATGCGGAGCAAAATCATAAATTCCGGGATCATTATGTGGAAATTCCCATTGATTTATCGGAGGTATTGTTTATTGCGACGGCGAATTCCGTTCAGACAATTCCAAGGCCGCTTTTGGACAGAATGGAATTAATTGAAGTCAGCAGCTATACGGAAAATGAAAAAATGCACATTGCCATGGAGCATCTGGTACGCAAGCAGGTCAGGAAAAACGGCCTGAAAAAAAGCCAGTTTACAATTAGCGAAGAAGCGCTATCTCTGGTGATTCGCGGATATACGAAAGAAGCGGGCGTCCGCGGCCTGGAACGCAAAATCGGAGAAATCTGCAGAAAAGCCGCAAGGGAAATTTATGACGGAGAAAAGAAGAAAGTAACCGTTTCCAAAAAGAATCTGGATAAATTTTTGGGAAAAGAAAAATATTCTTTTGACATGGCAAATAAAACGGATGAAATCGGAATTGTCCGCGGGCTTGCGTGGACAAGCGTAGGCGGCGATACGCTGGAAATCGAAGTCAACGTCATGCCCGGCAAAGGAGAATTTAAGCTTACGGGACAGCTTGGCGACGTAATGAAAGAATCCGCACAGGCAGGAATCAGTTACATCCGTTCCGTCAGCAAGGAGTTCAAAATTGCCAAAGAATTTTTCAAAGAACACGACATCCACATCCATATTCCGGAGGGAGCGGTGCCAAAGGACGGCCCGTCTGCGGGCATTACAATGGCGACGGCGATGCTTTCTGCGATTACTAAGCGAAAAGTACGCGCGGACGTGGCAATGACGGGAGAAATTACGCTGCGCGGACGCGTGCTTCCCATCGGAGGTTTAAAAGAAAAGACGCTGGCGGCAAAAAACGCCGGAATCCGTACGATCTGCGTTCCGAAAAAGAATGAAAAAGATATGGAAGAAGTGGCAAAAGAAATCAGGCAGGGGCTTGAAATTGTATACGTAGAGACGATGAAAGACGTGCTGAAGACGGCGTTTGTATAGAAAAGAGGAAACGAATATGGTCATTAAACATGTAGAACTGGAAATCGTATGCGGCATTACGAGCAGAATTCCGGAAAATTCCATTCCGGAAGTGGCGTTTGCCGGAAAATCAAACGTCGGAAAATCATCTTTGATTAACGCTTTGATGAACCGGAAATCCCTGGCCAGAACGTCTTCACAGCCAGGAAAGACGCAGACGATTAATTTTTATAACATCAATCAGGAGATGTATCTTGTGGATTTGCCAGGCTATGGGTATGCCAAAATAGCGGAATCAGAAAAGCGCAAATGGGGCGTTATGATAGAAAATTATCTGCACGGCTCCAAACAGCTTCGCGCCGTGTTTCTTTTGATTGACATCCGGCACAATCCCTCTGAAAACGACAAAATGATGTATGACTGGATTCTCCGGCAGGGCTATGAGCCTGTAATTATTGCCACAAAGCTGGACAAATTAAAACGAAGCCAGGTGCAAAAATGCTTAAAGGCAATCCGGGAGGGTCTCAAATTAAAGTCAAACGCACAGATCTTTCCATTTTCCGCCCTGACAAAGCAAGGCAGAGATGAAATATGGGCATATATGGACGCGCTGTTATGAAAAAGAAGTATATTTTTGTTGCGGAGCTTCTCGTTCTTATCGCTTTATGCGCCGGCCTTTTTACAGGGTGGCACCGGCGCATGGAACAGGATGAGCCGCAGAAAAAAAAGCTGCTTGTCGTCACGTCTTTTTATCCGGTGTATATTGCAGCCCTTAATGTGACAGAAAATGTTCCGGACGTGTCGCTGCAGAATCTGAGCGAGCCTCAGACAGGCTGTATGCATGATTATCAGCTTACGCCTCAGGATATGATTTTATTG
>CATOKN010000254.1 GCA_951800425.1 uncultured Lachnospiraceae bacterium | reverse complement strand
AGATTATCAGGGGCTTGGAGAAGCTGCGGATTATGTGCTGCTTATGACCTACGAATGGGGATATACGTATGGGCCTCCGATGGCGGTAGCGCCTGTTTTTCAGGTTCGAAAAGTTGTGGATTACGCCATTACGGAAATTCCAAAAGAAAAAATCCGTCTGGGAATTCCCAATTACGGATACGACTGGCCGCTGCCTTTTGAAAAGGGCGTTACGAAAGCAAAGACAATAGGAAACATAGAAGCTGTCCGGATTGCGGCAAGATATGGGGCGGAGATTTTGTTTGACGAGCGCGCCATGTCGCCGCATTTTTCTTACGAAGAAAACGGCGTACAACATGAAGTCTGGTTTGAAGACGTCAGGAGCATGCAGGCAAAATTTGACCTGATCCGGGAATACGGATTAAACGGAGCCGGATACTGGCAGATTATGCGTCTGTTTCGCGCGAACTGGCTGCTGCTGTCCGATCAGTTTGAGATTGTAAAGCAGTAGGAACAAAAAAGCCGCAAAAACATTAGCGTTTGTGCGGCTTTTCGTCATTTTTTATTTTGTTAAAAGCATCATAATCTTATTGCTTCTTGCCACAAATTTTGACATGGCGTCAGGAGAAAGCGGCTGATTGCTCAGCATGGCAAGGTCGTAAAGCTGTTCGCAGAAATCCGGAAGATATTCGGAATCTTTGTGATCCAGAATATATTTTACAAGCGCATGGTTGGCGTTTAATGTCAGAGTCTGGTCTGCGCCGAACATGGAAGCGTCCATTCCCATGCCGCCCATAGAATACATTTTCATCATATCCTGCATACGGCGTCCCTCTTCTGAAAGGGTAATGATGGAAGCGATGGTTTCGTCTTTCAATTTTTCTGCTTTTATCGTAAGCTTTTCCTTATTTCAGACAGCGTTTCGGTAAAGCCCTTTAATTCCTCTTCCGAGCCGTCTTCCTTTAAGGAATCTGTCAAATCTGCGTCAATTCTCATAAATTTATATGTTTCATTTCTGCGTTCCAGCTGAGAGATAAAGGAAGTGTCGATGTTGTGATTTAAAATTACGGCATTCATATTCTGTTCCCGGAACATTTTAATATATTGTCCCTGCTGGTTGACGTCCGTCACATAATAGATGATGCTGCGATCGTCTTTTGGCTCTTTGTCTGCGTTTTCCTCTTCTGGCGCGTCTTTGACTGACGATTCTTCTGCGGAATCTTCCTCTGTTTTTGCTTCTTCCTCTACCGGCTTGATCCATTCCGGAAGCGTCAGATAGTTGTCATTGATGTCCTTGAACAGAATATAATCGTTCATTTTGTCGCAGAATTTTTCATCTTTTAAGCAGCCGAATTTGATAAACGGGCTGATGTCGTCCCAGTATTTTTCATACGATTCTTTGTCTGTTTTGCACATGCCGGTCAGCTTGTCCGCTACTTTCTTTGTAATGTAGTCGGAAATCTTTTTCACAAATCCGTCGTTTTGCAGCGCGCTTCGCGATACGTTTAACGGCAGGTCCGGACAGTCGATGACGCCTTTTAAGAGCATTAAGAACTCAGGAATGACTTCTTTGATATTGTCTGCGACAAATACCTGATTGTTATAAAGCTTGATCGTACCCTCAATGGAATCGTATTCCGTATTGATTTTCGGAAAATAAAGAATGCCTTTTAAATTGAACGGGTAATCCATATTCAGATGGATCCAGAACAGCGGCTCTTTATAATCCATAAATACTTTACGGTAAAAAGCTTTGTATTCCTCGTCGGTGCAGTCTTTTGGCGTTTTCGTCCACAGCGGAGCGGTGTCGTTTAACGGAACCGGCCGTTTTACAATTTTCAATTTTTCTGTTTTGGGAGAAATTTCAACGATTTCTTTTTCTCCGTTTTCATTTTCCTTTTCTTCCGTTTTTGCTTCTTCAATAATCGTCTCAACAACGGTGTCGGTATCGAGCTTGTCTGCCGGGTCGATGGTTTCATATTCCGTTTCCGCGTTCGCTTTCTTTAAGAAAATGGGAATCGGCATAAAAGAGCAGTATTTTTCCAGTACTTCCCTTGCCCGGTATTCGTTGGCGAATTCCAGACAGTCTTCGTTCAGGAAAAGCGTAATTTTTGTTCCCACGCTTTCTTTGATGCCGTCCGTCATGGAAAATTCCGTACCGCCGTCGCATTCCCAGTGTACGGCGGACGCGCCGCTTTGATAGGAGAGCGTGTCAATATGCACTTCGTCTGCAACCATGAACGCAGAATAAAATCCCAGTCCAAAGTGGCCGATGATTTGGTCGTCGTTGGCTTTGTCTTTATATTTTTCCAGAAAATCGTTGGCGCCGGAAAAAGCAATCTGATTGATATATTCTTCTACTTCATCCGCAGTCATGCCTAATCCGTTGTCGGTAACAGTCAGAGTCTTTGCATCGGGATCAACTTCGATTTCGATTTTGGGTTTGTAGTCCGCAGGAAGCTCATATTCGCCCATCATATCCAGTTTTTTTAATTTGGTAATGGCGTCGCAGCCATTGGATACCAGCTCGCGATAGAAAATGTCATGATCGGAATAGAGCCATTTTTTAATGACCGGGAAAATATTGTCGCTGTTAATTGATAAACTGCCATGTTTTTCTGCCATATGAAAACACTCCTTTTTTAAATTCTTTTCTTTTGAGATACATCATATAACCGGAAATTAGAAAAGTCAATAGAAAATTAGCACTCTTTTGAAACGAGTGCTAACAACATATGGAAAATTCAGTAAAATCAAGGCATGGAAGAATTCTTAAAAGTTTATAAAGTCTACTTGACCGGAATAGTTCAGACAGTTATAGTAGAAGAGAGAGGTGTAGGATTATGATTATACTGAATACGAACGCGGAATTGAAAAAGACATTTGCAAGGCTGATTAAAACGATGAAAGAGCCGGTGGAATGGAGCGGCCGTTTTGTTGTAATAGGAGACTATCTGATTCTTCTTGGAAGAGTCCGTTCCCTGTTTTTTAATTTTGAAAGCCGCAAGGTCGTGACAAATTTGATTGAAATTCCGGAGCAGTCAGAAGAACCGGTAGAAATTGGGGATCAGTCGAAAGTTCAGAACGTGCTGAACATGGTTTTATATTCGTTTGGAAAATGGGGTATGATACGGGGCATTAAAGTAGATCAGGATTACGCTCAGTTAAACAGGCTTTTTACCGGGGTATTGCAGGAGTTTTCCGTAGAGCCGGGATATTCCCGTGAGAATTTCCGCTTTTACAGAGATGGAATCCGTCTTACATATGAAGACGTGGTTTCTCTTGCCATAGTGCCGGATGAAGAAACCGAACAAACAGAGGTCAGAAAAGAAGAATCTGCCTCCGGGCTCTGGCATAAGCTGGTTTGGAAGAAGCACAAAGCGTCTTTTCCCAAAACGGAAACAACATTTGAAGATCGCCAGAAAAATCGGCTTGGCAATAATTTTTATATGGTTGGCTACCAG